>JBFEUB010000074.1:0-14620 GCA_041547605.1 Desulfobacteria bacterium | reverse complement strand
TCTAAAAATCAAGGCCGATGTTTTCTTGAATGAACTTGTCCCCGAAGACGTGGATGTGGAGATCTACTACGGGCCACTGAGCCTTCGGGATGAGTTTACGGAAAGAAATACCATACAGATGAAAGCCGTGGATTCTGATGGGAACGGAAACTATCATTTTCAAGGGGAGATACCATGTGGCAAGACAGGAAAATATGGCTTCACCATCAGAGTCCTGCCCAGTAGTCGGAAATTCGAAACTCCATATACTGCGGGTTTGGTTATTTGGGCACAAGAGCCGCCCATTGTGGAAACGTAGGCGATGTATTTTTAGATTTGCGGCTCACCCTTTTGGACCGCGCGAAGCCCGTGCCAAAAGAGTTCGGATATAACGAAAACAGAGCTTTTTCGATGGAAGCCTGAGATCCCTGATAGCGATTGCCACGGATGCTCGCCCACAAGGTGGAGACCACCCATGGCTCTGGCAAACGGTTTGTAAAATCAATCTTCGCGAGAATCTCAAAGCTATCTGAGGCAAGCCAATTATGCGTATAGCGATCTTGAGTTGGGAATCGCTTCATTCGATCGCTGTCGGTGGCGTCGGCGTTCACGTGACCGAGTTGGCAGCTGCCCTTGATCGAAAAGGACATGAAGTGCATGTCTTTACCCGAATGGGACCCAGCCAGCAGGGCTACGAATGCATTGATAGGGTCCATTATCACCGCTGTGCCTTCCAGTTGAATTCTAACTTCGTAGAAGAAATTAACGACATGTGCCGATCTTTTGTGCACCATGTCTTTCAGACCGAAGACTTCATAGGTCCTTTCGATGTTGTTCATGCTCACGACTGGCTATCTATAAATGCCATGATCTGGATAAAACAAGGGCGCGGGCGCAAAACAGTTCTCACGATTCACTCAACGGAATATGGCCGTTGCGGAAACAATTTCTATGGGGGACGATCTGCTGAGATTCGCTCCATTGAGCGAGCAGGCACGCTTTGGGCAGACAGGGTGATAGCCGTGTCTCAAGCCCTTGGAAACGAAATCATATGGATGTATGAGGTCTCTGACTGGAAGGTTTCCGTGGTATACAATGCGGTCAATTTGCACCATTTCGATGGCTGGCTTGCGCCTGACGGAGTGAAAAGGGGGTTACAGGTTGACCATATGGATCCCATGGTACTTTTTTGCGGTCGCATGGTCTATCAGAAGGGCCCGGACCTTTTAGTCGAGGCCATACCTTACATCCTTGCATATTATCCTCAGGCCAAATTTGTATTCGCCGGTGACGGAGAGATGCGACCTCATGTTGAGTGGCGAGCTCATGACCTTGGGGTGGCACATTCGACGCGATTTGTCGGTTTCAAAACCGGCGGAGAATTGAGTGACCTTTACAAAGCTTGCGATGTTGTATGTGTGCCGAGCCGCAACGAACCTTTCGGCATCGTTGTCCTAGAGGCGTGGAGCGCGGGTAAGTGTGTGGTCGTAACAAATATCGGGGGCCCTGATGAGTATGTGTGGCATGAGGTCAATGGGTTGAAAATACATCCCCATCCAGAATCTATCGCATGGGGCCTTGGGACGCTCTTTACAAACTTCGAATGGGCTCGATGGATGGGACGCAACGGGAGAACCGCCGTCGAACAAGTCTTCAATTGGAATATAGTAGCTGATAAGGTGCTCTCCGTCTATTATCATTGAACCTGAGGACATCGTTCCACTAAGGGAAATTGGGGCCCACTCTTTGCTTCAGCAGATGAATAAGCCTGGGAAAAGAGCCGGGCCACGGCCTGGCGGTGACTGGAAGAGAAAGCGAGATGGCGTTGCAGTGTATGCGTGAGCGGTCTTTGCAATAAGCCCAGGCACATTGGTTGAGCGGAAAAGGGGCTTCGTTCAACCAAACCAGCGATAATCAATATCAGGAAAAATATTATCCTGGCTTTCTATCGTTGTGAGCCAGTCTTCATCTATCCCATTGGACTCAACTTCATTGGCCAGTCTGTTCAGTCGCACAAGGTGTGTTTTGGTTCTTTGGTTCGCATATTCTCCTGTAGTGCCCGAGTTAATCATGAAGGCCCAGTCACTCGCTTGTGCGAGCAGCAACTCCCTGGCTGCCTGCTTGAGCGCCCTCAGCGTCACTCCTTTAGCCTGGGGATGGCTCTGTGTTAGCCTTTTCATAGAAAGTGCCCCTTGATGCAGGTGGCGATAGATCCAGTCGTTTCTACCATTAAGCCATGTGCTGTGGTAACCTTGGTCTCCCCAGCTTGATATAGCAGGCATGCAAACCTGATTGACTGGATACTCCTCCAGATATTCGGAAAGCGTGGTCAGCCGGATTGTTTTTTGTTCGGAGGCAATCTTACGTATTAAGTAGTTGAGCCAAATAGGGCCTTCGTACCACCAGTGGCCAAAAAGTTCCGCATCGTAAGGCGCGACGACGATCGGCTTACGATTCATGACTGAAGACAGATATTCTATTTGCTTTGCTCTATTGAACATGAAATTCCCCGCGTGGAGTTCGGCTTTTTTCTCTGCCCATTTGGGAACATAAACCTCTTTGTGATTGCTCTTGCCGGTAATGCGAAAATACTTGAAACCGCTGTCTATTCGTATGCCATCTCTATGAATATAGGGTTTCACATAATCATCGTTAAGATCGTAGGCAATATCACGATAAAATTCTCGGTAATCATAATCCCCGGGATAGCCTTCCGTCGAACTCCAGACTTGCTTGGAAGATTCGGGGTCACGCCCAAAAGCGGCTACCCCCGATGGGCAATATATCGGAGCATAGACGCCATGGTTCGGCCTCGACTCAGCGCGGGTGACGCCATGAGTCTCCAAGATGGTGTAACGAATACCGTACTCTCTAAGTAACTCGTCAACCCCAGGATAGTAACCGCATTCCGGAAGCCAAAAGCCCTTGGCTTTTCGACCGAAGACCCGTTCATAATGCTGAAGGCCAACTCGAATTTGGGCTCGAACAGCCGATGTATCGACGGACAGCAACGGAAGGTACCCATGCGTTGCGGCGCTGGCAATGATCTCCACTTTGCCAACCTCTTGTAAGTGTCTGAACGCCTGAACCAGATTACGATCGTATCGATTCAGAAATGCTGAATGCACGCGGAGAAGCCGCTCGTGGTACATGTGAGACAAAGCACTCCATTGAGGTTGACCCTTGGTTCGTTTGATCTCTTTTTCCCCCAATTCTATCAACTTCTCCAGTCTATTCAAAAAACGGCGTTCCAAGAACGAGTCGGCGAACATTGAAGCAAGGGTGGGAGTAATCGACAAAGTCAAACGAAAATCGACCTCATCCGCGACCAGACTTTCAAATACGAAAAGGAGAGGGATGTAAGTCTCAATAACAGCCTGGTAAAACCAGTTTTCTTCGAGCGAATCCTCATACTCAGGATGCCTTACGTAGGGAAGATGAGCATGAAGGATGATTGCCAGATAACCCTTTTTCACTTCTAAACCTGCTAACGACGGACTAAGTCAATATTTAGAGGCTTTCGGAATAGTCCTTGGCCTGGGCTAACGCGGTCATTTGGATGACTGGCCAAATATAAACCCTTCTTCGCTCATTTCAGCAAGATCACAAGGAATCCTTTTTTTATATCGCAAATGACTGCTTCGACTGGGTGCCACTTCCGTCTTTTCGACCGGACTCCTTTCTATTCGAATACGAGGGTTTTCGGGGGGTCCACTTGGCAGGGCTCTTGCTGAATCGATGGGCGAGAAAATTTTCGTTTCACGCACGCATTCCCTCTCTTGCGGAGATGAGTGAAGCCTCCCCGCCCTTTCGGGCGGGGGTTCAGCCTTGCGGCAGTGCTTCGCGCCCCGGAAAGGGAAACGGACATTTTTGTAAAGCTCCCCTTGACCTCGCCCTTCCGGACGGGGCTTGTTGGGAGCATGCCGTTCATGTCTAAACGGTCCGTCAATTGGCCTTGACGCGGCTCCGAGGAAAAAGTCATCATCCGTAACGAGCGCATAACGGGCCTCTGCTTTGGGTGCAAGGCCAGCAGGAGGTGTCTCGGCCCTATTCGATCTTACCAATGGAACAAGCTGGCCATCTTCCGTCTTTAACCCCAAATCAACCAGGTATGATTTAGCAGGGCTCGAGAGATGACCGAACCATTTCCTTTCCTGCATATCGACATCTACGTCGATAGAGGCGTGGGCATTCGTGCCGTCAAAAATCATATTCGTGATATCATAGAATCTCAAGATGGCCTGTGCCTGTCCACATTTGTCATCCAGCCTATCTTTCGTTTTCTCGAGATCGTCAGACGTAACCTCCCAGTATACATGGAGTTGGTACGGATCAACGGGAAGCAGAACAACCCTAGTTTCACCATAAGACGCAGGCAGATCAACAGGTTCTGAAGTGAGTTGACGGAAAGGCTCTATTGCTTCTGCGGCTGAACCTTCGACGTCGTGCTCCTCGCCCGTCTCGGGGCGAGCACTTATCCTCGTGTCGGTTGCCACCTTCCGTGGAGCTCGCTTACCACTCTCACTCGGTCGCTGCTTTGCCTCTTTTCCACACATTCGTACCCCCTGGGCCTCGCCAACTCAATGGATAATGAATGGCCCGAAAGCAACACCGCTGTTTCTCGACAAGTCCAGAATCGCATTTATAGCCAAAATGGCCTTGTCTTTTCCAACGCGTGAGTAATCCTTACTAAAAAGTTGCCAAGAAATCCAGCAAGAATCTAAATTCCCAGGCAGTTCAGTCTTCCGGAACCGTATCTCTTGACGTAATAAAGATGAGGCCTTGTCCCGGCTGGAGGTCATATTCAAATGAAGTCGGGATATAGTCAATCGGACATTCTGGAGAGACATCAACAAGCGGCCCCCCTGCTTGAACAAAGTCCAGCAAGTTTTCCGCATGAAAATGCTGTTTGTTGTTAATGTCCTTATTCAGGATAAAAAGGGCTTCATCCTGGGTACGCACAGACGCTTTCCACATTAGCAAAACATTCGGGGTGGGGTGGTGCAGCATCTCCGTCAGGGCCTCTTCCCGAAACAACGTGTGTTGCCACTTAATCTTGTTAACCTTTGTGATGAAAGACGTCAGATCGATATCTGTTTTTTCCCAGTCTTTCGGTCTAGTTTTTACCACGTGTAGCTTCTTGCGAAAACCAAACTCGAATCCCATAGGCATCATCACGCCTGCTGAAAAAAGGGCACTGAAAAGATAACGCTGTTTGAGTCCTTCTATTTTGCCATCGAGTTCCTCACAGAGTCTCATCGTATCATGGCTCTCGGGGAAGCTCACCGACGGAGCAATGTCTCGAGTCAAAACATATTGCTCCATCAGCCAGTAGCTATGGAAATCCCACCACTTGGAACTGTTAAAAATGTAGTCAAAGCCGGCTCTGGCAGTTTTTCTTGTCCGGTCCGGCGGACACCCGAGCGTTTCTCCAAAAAAGAGTATATCGGGATACATCTTCTTTGTTTCGTGGATGAGCCTTTTCCAGAAGCTGTCTGGAATCTGATAAGCCGCATCGCAGCGAAAACCCTTGAAGCCCAACTCCACCAAAAACTTCACGACGTTTAGGAAGAATTGAAACATCTCCTCTTTGTTCCTTGCATTCTTGTGGTCGAACCTTGCTAAATCCCTCCAAACCACTTTCTTCCCTTCATGGAGACAGAACGGATGAGCAATACGGCCTTTGGCTCTCCACACAAACCATTCGGGATATGACCGAAGCAGGCCCGAATCCGCAGCACAGTGATTGATCACAAGATCCACCATCATGTTAAGTCCGAGGCTTTCCGCTTTCCGAATTATCTCTTTTGCCTGTTCGAGCGGATTCTTCTTGCTCTTTTTGTCAACCAGGAGTGGATTGAAATCGTAATAATCAGCTATTGAGTATAGACTACCGGATTTGCCTGGGCGTTGGATGGGATTGACAAAGACCCAATTGAAGCCCATTCCTGATGCCCTCAACAAATGCTTCTCCCACTCGCTAAACTCTCCCGCTAATAGAGGAAACAAGTTATAGATGATCATCTTATCCAGTTGTTCCATGGCAATTCCTTCCTGAGATTTCCTTACGGGGCTTTTCGACGGTTGGCCGCACCTTATCTAGGATCTCTGCCAGCTTGTTGCGCGCCTCTTGCAACAATGCTGGAGGCTGCGGCCACTGCTCAAGAATGACGCAGCCCGCAAACTTTCTCCTTATCAAATGTCTTGCAAGTTCCTCAATCCCAGAGGCGTCTTGGGCGGAAGAACCGGTGAATAGCGGGATGTGGCTATCGAAGTCTCCGTAGTTTTCGTGAATGTGGATATGGATAATTGGCACTTGAGGATCGAGCAGAGCAATAAACTTCAAATAGTCGTTGCGGGTGGCCTGACACAGGTTGGCGTGCCCCACGTCCAGACACATTCCCACCCCAGAGGTATCTACAGAGTCGAGATTGCGAAGCCGCTGGAACAACTCATTAAAATGCCCCGGCCCTGTGAGCGGTGTATTTTCTATGGAAAGTTCGATGCCGAGGCGTGTCAAACGTTTCATCAACGGGATGATGGACTGCACGTAGGCACCCATCCCTTCTCCTGCATACAGATGGACGTTCAGGAGCGATGCGCCGATTTCTTCGGCAAACCTCACGGCCTCCAAAAGTCGCGTCCAAGCTCCCGGTTGCACAGGGTTGACTTGCCAAGGAGTGTGCACAGACAGACGTATCTGGTGCTCAAGGGCCTCATGTTTTATGTAACGGCGCGTCTTGGCATCAAGGTCGCTTTCTTTCCAGCCGGCGCCCGTTTCTTTTTTGTCAGGAAACCACTCAAAGGCATCAAAACCGTTCTTTATGGCAAATTCGAATGGCTCTGTGGCCATCAATGCTGTGAAAGCAGTCTGGTTGCCGATTCGAATGGGCCTACTTTCACTCATTTTCAATTCCCACCTGCGGGCGTGTCTGCACCACGTAGTATTTACCTTTGCAGTAAGCACCCTCAATATCCTGCGGATAGCCGAGGACTTTTTCTATGATGGTGCCTACTGAGGCAATCCCGTTCAAAAGGCTCCTCCTGAACTTCACGTCCCACAAAAGTAACTCTTCCGAATAATCGAGGGAAACCTTGCGAGGTATTGGCACCATAACGCTGTCATAAAGACCGGCGCCAGAATAACCGGCAAGGTCTTCTCCATTGGAATCCGAGCGGAAGATCAAACCACGTCCAAAAAGGCCAATGCTCTTGCTGGGGAAACTCAGGATTTTCGGCCCGAACGCCTCTCCTCTCGAGGTAAAGCTGAGTGCCCTTCCGGGGTAATTGCCGACCAATGTTTCAGCAAGCCCCAAGACCACCTCGCCATAAATTTCATCTCTGTCGCCCGTAAATGGGTTGACCGTGTGAATCACAAAGCTGTAATCGGCTTCAACGATCTCCTGAATGAGTACAGCCATAAAAAGGTCCTCATGGGGAATGCGTCTTGCCCTCCGGCTCAGATAGGCCCTTTCATTCCACTTGGAAGCCCACACTCGTTTGATGCCATTCCAGGCCTGATCCCAGCTTTGGGGCCGCTCAAGCCCTGCCTTATCCATAAGGTTGTACAGAGACGGTGCCAATTCATCGGGTGGTTTGAGGGCCAAAATAGACTTGCGAAGTTCGCCAAGCACTTCGGCGCTCGTCTTTTCCGCCGCTTCATCCATTCGCACCCGACGAATTAGTTCGTCGTGACGTGCCGAAACGGCCTTGTTATATTCGTCGGCAAGTACCTCCTCAAAAACCCCAAATGGTAATACCA
Organism: Desulfobacteria bacterium; assembly: GCA_041547605.1. Lineage (GTDB taxonomy): Bacteria > Desulfobacterota > Desulfobacteria > Desulfobacterales. The sequence continues at coordinate 6,879 of JBFEUB010000074.1, read as the reverse complement.
CTGAAGTGGGAAGTCGGATCCATGCGGGGACTTTGTTCCGCAAGCATTTCAGGTTGAGGGATTTTCCACCAACCATCTTTTCGTCAAAGTCGTTTTCCAAGATACCATAAGTACTGAAAAGGGGCCGGTTTATTGATCCCCTAATCGGTGCGATACGCTGCGATGTCGATGTATCAGGGTGATCCGCGTGCTCTTCCTGAAACATGACATCGCCATCTGAAGACATGCTTAACCTTAGTGTGTGCCCGCTGAATGACTTCAGTTGAGCGATGATCTCAGGTTCATAGCAGGTGGCAAAGAACACATGAGCATTCCTGGCACGAATAGCTATATGGGATACGATATCGGTCGTATCCGAGGTGATAATTGCGCTGACGCCTTCTGGAATTTCCTCGCTCCCCGCGACTTCGTTGGTTACAATGACTGTGGGGCGAGCAAATTCTTTGCCTTGAATGGACTCCAGACGAGAAACGACTTCCACTCGTCCTATCCCCCGTCCCGGGCTGATTACCTGCCAACTCCCAAGACCGGCACTTCTATGTAGGACCGCATTCAGATGACGCAAAAGGATTGAAAGAACAAAAAGAGGTTGGCCACGGATCACTTCTTCACTGAACAGTGTTATCGTCCATGAATCAGCCTGGAAAGCCCTGCCCAGAAAATCGGCCTTAGGTTGCAGGAGTCTGTGGTAACGATCGACAAGAGCGCTCAGGGCACGTCCAAGACGATCGAGGACGGCTCTAGCTTGAAGCGACCACTCTCTGCTAAAACGGGTCGTCTCTTCGAGGTGTCGCCAGTGGCGTAGACAGTGGGTTAGCTCGACATCTTTATTTGACAGACACAGGTTCTCAAGCACCATTGCCATCAGTTCCACCAGTTGATCATCGTCCAAATGATAATGGATGTTTCGTTCAATCACAACACGCAAGAAATCCTCGAGGGCGAGATCTAGAAAAAGCAGGTCGCGGACGATGTTTGGAGCTTCTTTCAGCCGACCGGCAAGGCGGCAGCGCGCTGCGGTGATCTTTTCGACCTGTACTAATACCGGTAATTCCTCATCACTCCGATGCCACCATATGAAATCCATTAGGCCCTGCATCTCTGAATCGAACAGATGCCCAGCGGCGTGGATGGCGGTTCCAAGATCGGTGCCGGAATGCACTGCCTTCAGAAGCCCCAGAAAATGCTCGAAATCGTGAATCAATTCTTCTTTCAGGTGTGGAATGAAATCGGGATGTGATTTGATCGGACGGTCGTAACTGCGCAGTCGTTCCTCGCTCACGCCGCTTCTTTCGAGGGTCTCATAGAAAACGTCAAGATTTCCTTCACTTCTGAAGAATTCGAGATAGGCTTCACAGATGACGATATCGTCCGGTGTGGTGTTATTATGAAGTTTCTGATGCCATTCCTCCATAAAATGGCCGGAGACTTCTTTAATGTGGTGGCGATGCATGATGTTCAGAACCTCATCGCGGATCCGCTGTCCCTCACCACCCCGTCCCATTGTGGTCAGTATCAGGCGAATGAAGACCTGGCCTTGGGAGTCATTGACATACAGATCGGCAAGCTTGAGGGTCAATCGATCTAAGGCATGACTCAACTCTCTGGGTTTCGTATTGTAGTTTCGCTGCCAGTCCAATTGTCTGATGGAAGAAAAACGCAACCACACAAAAATCAGAGCCAGACCCTCTATGTCGTTTCTCACTTCATCCAATAGATCATAACAGAGCTTGAAACGGTGCATCAGCGTCCATGAATTGCCGCTCATCTCCTTTTCGATGATTTTTGAGGCCAAATGATGAGTCAAGTGGGGATCCTCCAAGGAGGAGTCATTGCGTCTTGGGATTTTGATTCGGTAATTCCGCCCTTGGTTGTTGTCCCAACGCCCTTCCTCAGGGAAAAAGAGAACGAATTCGATAAAAGAAAAATGTAAAGCCCCATGCAGCCTGAAGATGATTTGGCTAATACCATTCTGATTCAAAAAAGGTGTCTGAACAGCACTCCCGTCGAATGCCCGGCTCCCTTCTGGCCAAATAGATCTTGGTGGGCTCTGCCACGGTGCCTCTGAATGAAGCCGGAGGCCCCAGTGCAAGACGCAAATTTCATGCCTTTCCGCGCGGAGAGACACTTCGACCCGATCCCCGATCATGCGCTTTTCAATATGTAGAAGCATGCCACTCTTTGTGGCTATCTCTTCAACCGTCAACGATTCTCTCCCCTGGGCCAAGGCCAAATGCCTGAAGTGTTTTAGTTGTGAGATGCAACCATACTTTCCGCCATCATCGTAGAGAAAAGCTCAGGCTGGATGGAAGTCCATCCCCCCCGTATTGTGCCCCACGCTCTGACCATGGACACCGAAACAGTCTTAGCACACCTCCGATTCGTTCAACAGGTGCCCCCTGTACGGTGGGAAGTTCAACACGTCATAGTATGGACGCAATCTGCTTGGAAGTAAAAGCGCTTATCCCATGAATCATAGTGATAACGGCTAAATTTTTTATAATATCACGAATAAAAACAAATGCAAAAATATTTTGCAAATGCTTTACGTGCACAAGGCGACACAATAGCGCACCAACGGAAGCCTCCTGCAACTCCCCTGTCAGGATTTCCTCTTGATTACCAAGGCGCTTTATGTAAATTTCAAAAACACAATTTGATGAATTCTACGAAAGTGTCTTGTGACCCTGTCTCGGTGGGTTATTACTGACCCATCTGGTACAACCTGAGGGCGCAAATGACAGTCTGAAAAAAGGCGAGCCGGGTCCAATCTTGGTGCAGGTCGAAGTGATCAATCAACTCAATGGACAACCGTGTTGGAAGCCCCCTAAACTCCGTCTTGAACACACTCAAAAATGGAGCCATGGCATAACCAAGCGGAAACGTGACATCGCTGGCGGGGAAGTGACAAGCCAAAACGGGTTTGCATTTACAGGAGTACATGGCGCGGTATTCATGTTTCAGGCGATAATATCCATGGGGTTAAATTGAAATGGCAAGGACGCCTTTGCTTAGGGGCATTTCTTCAGAAGACATAGAAAATCTTGTCAATGTAGAACACCCTGACCCACACAGCATTTTGGGGGCACATAAGTGCACGATCAGCGGCAAAGAGGGCGTTGTTATAAGGAGCTTCAACCCTAAAGCCCTCAAGGCCGAGGCCCTTGTTCACAGAAGGAAGCCTATAACACTTGAGAAGTGCCATCCCGATGGGCTTTTTGCTGGCTTTATTCCTGGACGACGGCTCCCCCTCAGTTACAGGATTCATTTTGTTTTTTCTGACGGAAACTCCTGGGAAATCGATTGTCCATATCGGTTTCTCCCCACCGTGGGAGAGATAGACCTCTTCCTGGCAGGAGAAGGGACCCATCACCGCCTATATGAAAGGCTCGGGGCCCACTTGCGAGACATAGACGGTGTTCGCGGGGTCTCCTTTGCAGTCTGGGCACCGAATGCAAAACGGGTGAGCGTCATAGGTCACTTCAATCAGTGGGATGGAAGGATATTTCCCATGAGGCGGATGGGATCCTCAGGGATTTGGGAACTCTTCATACCCGAGATCAAAGCCGGTACCCTGTACAAATACGAAATCAAAACGCCAAACGGGGCTCTGAAGATAAAGACGGACCCCTTTGCCTTTGCAATGGAAATGAGGCCGGCAACCGCCTCCATCGTGTGGGACTTGGAGGCCTACAAGTGGCATGATGATCAATGGATGGCCAATCGAAGTCGGAGAAACTTGAGACAGCAACCGATGGCAATCTACGAAGTCCATCTTGGTTCATGGATGCGCAAGGCAGACCAGCAAAACAGTTGGCTCGGGTACCGAGAGTTGGCACCCAAGTTGATTGGACATGTAAAGAAGTTTGGATTTACACATGTGGAACTCTTGCCTGTGGCCGAGCATCCCTTAGATGCCTCCTGGGGTTACCAAGTGACAGGCTATTTCGCCCCCACCAGCCGCTTTGGGAGCCCGGATGACTTCAAGTACCTGGTGGATACATGCCATCAGCACGGAATCGGTGTCATCGTGGACTGGGTGCCCAGCCACTTCCCCAAAGACGATTTCAGCCTCAGGCAGTTTGATGGCACCGCCCTTTACGAACACCGTGATTCCCGGGAAGGCGAGCATGCAGAATGGGGAACTCTTGTCTTCAACTTTGGCCGACACGAGGTGCGGAATTTTCTCACAGCCAACGCCCTATTCTGGCTACATGAATATCATATTGACGGCCTAAGGGTCGATGCAGTCGCCTCTATGCTCTATCTTGATTACGGCCGACGCGATGGGGAGTGGATTCCTAATAAGCACGGAGGAAACGAAAACCTGGGAGCCATCGCATTCTTGCGCAAGCTCAATGAAGCCGTCTATGGACTGTTTCCAGGTTGCTTTACAGTGGCTGAAGAGTCAACAGCGTGGTCAGGCGTCACGCGACCTGGTTACCTCGGTGGTCTTGGCTTCGGCTTCAAATGGGATATGGGATGGATGCATGACACACTGTTGTACTTCAGCAAGGAACCTGTCCATCGAAAACACCATCATAACAACCTCACATTTTCCATGATGTACACATATAGTGAAAACTTCATTCTGCCGCTTTCACACGACGAGGTGGTACACGGCAAAGGCTCTCTTCTCAGAAAGATGCCTGGAGACGAATGGCAAAGATTTGCAAATCTGAGACTGCTGCTCGGGTACATGTACACCCACCCTGGTAAAAAACTCCTTTTCATGGGTACGGAGTTGGCATCCTGGGATGAATGGTTTCACGAGAAAGGACTCGACTGGCACCTCCAATCAGATCCTCTGCGTAAAGGCATGCAGAAATATATGGCGGACCTGGGCAAGCTCTACCTTGAACATCCAGCCCTATGGGAGCTTGATACAGTACTTGAAGGCTTCTCATGGATTGATTGCGATGACTCTCAGAGCAGTGTAATCTCCTATATCCGTTACGGAAAGGAGAAACACCTGGTCTGTGTTTTGAACCTTACCCCTGTACCCAGACACAATTATCGAATTGGCATCCCAACGCGAGAAGACTACCATCAACTTATGAATAGTGATTCGGCTTACTATGGAGGCAGTGGCCTGGATAACCTTGGATATGTTGAGGCAGAAGAGATCCCGTATCATGGTCTCCCCCAATCGCTCTCTCTGACCCTGCCTCCCCTGGGTTGCTTGATCCTACAGCCAAAGAATTACAGAAGAAAATAAGTTCCCTCTCGGGTTCTATCAAACAAACTCTCTGTATGTTGTCCTCGGTAACATTTTCCGTGCAAGAAGCAACCGTGGCCTTCCTGAGTACAAGATCAATGTTGTGGTCCGGAAGAACGACGTAAACAACCCGCCAATTTTGGTCAGACTTTCAGGGGCGAATCTTGGTGAGATGGACCTGCTGGAAGCCTATTTTCAAGGGGGACCGAAGCCTGGAACGATTGAGGACTCTAAGCAAGTGCTAAATCTTGGCGCTTTCAATCCTTTGATGATTGTTTTAACTTCTCCGTGTGAAGGCACCAACGTCTATACTTGCATCCGAATTGATCACAATAAATTTCCGCCTTGGCAAAGCAATCGAAGTTGCCCTCCTTTTTTTGTTTCTTGTGAATAGTATGCGAGGCAACATCTATAAAGCAGGAATTACAGAGAGATGAGCTGAAATCGTCGGGTGCCCAAGGAATTCTTGAATCTTTTTCCCACACCGCGCCGCACTTGATGCACTTAACTTGTAATTTGTTCATAGTTGGCATCTGCCCAAAATTTGACCTTCCTGTTCGTGGAAGCGCGGGCTCAGATCGGTTAGACGCCTGGGGCAATCTTCTTCAACATATCTCTGGCAGACTTTCTTTGACTACATATTGTATTTCAAACAATTTTACACAACTACATATTGTATGTCAAGAAAAAAATAGACCCCATGCCCCACATTGTTCACCAAGCTGAATCTCAGGAATGTCATTGCCACTTTTTTATCTCAGGTGGCCATAACACAGCATGTCCCCGAAATGGCCTAAGGAAAACATGACAGTCGCCGACATTACAGGCATTAATTCCGCTTAGCCGGGGGTTTTCTTCCAAAGCCTCGGTTAGGCCCCTGCTCCGCCCTGTCAATTCTCGTATCTCGGGCAAATCGCCTCTGCGCCGGCTTCAGGATAACGCTACAGTATGATGTTTAGTGCGGGTATAAGAAGGAATTGAAACGGGTTGGTTGATGAAGGAGATTAACTCAGGACTTTTCTCCTCCCAGTGGAGGCAAATCATGCGTTAAGCCTCGAAGTGCTTTCAAAACCTCTCTTCTCGCAGGTTTGGCCATTTTGACAAGTTCTAAGCTCACCCCAGTAAAATTGTAAAACTCTCCGGATAAATCGGGATCAGGCAGTTACGATTTTCATGCTTCGTTTGGCAAAGAACTTGTCAGCTCAATGGCCAACAATGAGCTCGCAATGAGTCTTTGAAAAGGCTTATAGCCCTCCTTAACACGGGATCAGAGCCACGGCCGTGTCGAGGAGTTGATAGGCTTTCTCTAATTCGTCGAAGGAACGGTTCACCCAGCTGCTACCCCAATAAAAATTACAGCTCGTCTCGGAAACCAGAATGTGATCGTAGGCCCGTGTAATCAAGTGCCATAGTTCCTCTCGATTATCGGCCTTATGCCCATGATCGTCGAAAAGCCTTTTTACTTTTTGATAGTAGGCGCTCGCGTTGCGAACCTCAGCCCAACTTTTTTTCTGAAGAAGCGAACCGGTCCACTGCACAAAATCCCCTCCCCAATGGTGTCCCGTGTTCCAGGCGCCAGGATGCACGTCTACTTCTTCGTTCGGTGGAAACTTCTGCAGGTATTCGCTGATGTGCACGGGGGTAAAGCCAAGGGTGCCCTC
>JBFEUB010000073.1:0-14749 GCA_041547605.1 Desulfobacteria bacterium | reverse complement strand
TTCAAAGCGGCCTATATCTGCAGTGGAAGGGGCAGGGTCTGAGATATGAGTAATTCGTATCTTCGATGCTGTAATAAGTGGCTCTGACGACAACTCAACTGCAAAAGGACCTTCGATGGCTACTTCTAATCCAGCAAAGTGCTTAGCCGCCCGAGTTACAATCCATCGATAATGATCATCATGAAGGGTCGAGATGAGGATGGTCAACAGGACCACGCACAGAACGATCGTACCAACCAAGACCAACAGAACAGCCTTTATCCAGCGCATGGAACTACTCATGTTTTCCGTAATCTAATCAGGGGTGGCAGCCCCTTCACATGCTTCGACCTTATCGCTCAGAGGTTAGGTGTGCCGCATGGGGAATTACTTTTGCAGAAATATAGTTGTTACTGTATGACTCGTGCTGTTCCGTCGGGTCGCCGCAAAACGCGAACCAGATCTCCTTCGTCAAATGCCTCATCCGCCCCCTGAACTATGGATATGACCTCGCCATTATCGAGCTTAACGGTAATCTCCAGGCCTTTCTGGCGCGTTGCGCTCTCCTCAATGGCAGCTCCTGCGCCAGCCCCGGCAATCCCACCAGCAACTGTGGCAACCCGCTTTCCACTGCCCCCACCGATCGTACTGCCCAGCACTCCACCCATGAGTCCTCCAGCCACTCCGCCCAGACCGGATTTGGTTCCTTCTATGAGAACCTCTCTGACCATGATCACTTCTCCTTCATGCACGGTCTGAACCTTTCTGGCTTGATCGCGGGAGTAAACATCACCGGACATGCTCGAAGCACACCCGGCTGCAACAAATGCTATCAGACCAAGTAGCGCTACCCCAATTCTGACTGCTTTCATCTCTCATATCTCCTCGCGTTATCTGTTTGATTAGAGACGATGGACAAACAAGGTCTACGTCTTTATGCTACCCGCACTATAACTCAAGCGGGAGCCAGAATGTCCCATGTCAAGACCCCATCTCCACATCTCCACGTTGCTTCATTCATTTGAGCAGGCAAACTTATGATAAGCTCTTGAAACAACGCGGGATAACCTCGACGATCCGATCATCCGCTTCTTGAGTTCACGAATCGCTCCGAGGTCATTTCTTTCCTGTGCTGTTGATCACTGATAATTGGCAGAGGACCTCTCCCGCTTCACTGCTATAACGGGAGAGACCTCTATCTATTCTCAAAACACTCGTCAACCTACTTGACGGTCACTTCGACCCACCGGAGGTTTGAAGCTTTTCCATTACCTGGTCGAGAGAAAAACTTGCCGCCTTTTGTCTCGGGGGAAACTCTTTGAAAGTCTCCAGAAAATCGCCAACATAGGCCTGAGCAGGCACGAAGAAAAACACGTGGTCCAGCAGCCAGTCGTAGTACGTGTTTGACGTGAGGGTGGCTCTCTCGTACGGGTCACGCCGCAGATTGAAGAGCAGCGGAACGCGTAGCGGCACGAAAGGTTCAGCCCAGGCTTTCAGCGTGCCCTCGACGCGTTGCTCCATGAAAATCGCTTTCCAATCATTGTATCGCAATGCAGTCAGGTCTCCATCGTCTGAAAAGTAGAAGACCTCTTTTCGAGGCCCCTTATCCGTTTGACCCGTAAGGAACGGCAGGAAGTTATAGCCATCAAGGTGGACCTTATAATTCCGACCAATCGCCCTTACGCCTCCCTTCTTGAGTTCCTCCTTAATATTCGGCTTGCCGGCGGCTGCAAGGAACGTGGGCAACCAGTCCATATGATGCATGATTTCATTCGAGACCTCGCCAGCCTTGATCTTTCCGGGCCAGCGGACCATGGCGGGTACGCGCCAGCCGCCTTCCCAGTTAGTGTTCTTCTCTCCGCGAAACGGAGACCACGCCGCATCCGGCCAAGTGTTCATATGCGGTCCGTTGTCAGTGGAGTAGAACACGATAGTGTTGTCAGCGATGCCAAGATCATCGACTTTCTTGAGAAGTGCGCCCACGTGCATGTCGTGCTCGACCATGCCATCGGCATACTCATCCTGCCCGGAGATCCCACGAAGTTCCTCCTTCACGTGGGTCCGGAAGTGCATGCGGGTCCCGTTCCACCAGACGAAAAATGGCTTACCTTGCTTGTTTGCCCGCTCAATGAAATCCAAGGCGGTGGCAAGGGTTTCATCGTCGACGGTCTCCATGCGTTTCTTTGTAAGCGGCCCGGTGTCCTCTATCTTGCCATCGGCCGACGACTTGATGACGCCACGGGGGCCAAAGCGTTTACGGAATTGGGGGTCTTTCGGATAATCCGGAAGCTCCGGTTCCTCCTCGGCGTTCAGGTGATAAAGGTTCCCGAAGAACTCATCGAAGCCATGGTTGGTCGGCAAATGCTCGTCCTTGTCACCCAAGTGGTTTTTGCCAAACTGGCCTGTAACGTAACCTTCGGCCTTAAGAAGACCGGCAATCGTAGGGTCTTCCTCCTTCATGCCCAGTTCTGCACCTGGAAGGCCTACCTTGCTCAGACCCGTGCGAAACACGCTCTGACCGGTGATGAACGATGAGCGGCCCGCGGTGCAGCTCTGTTCTCCGTAGTAATCGGTGAACATCATCCCTTCCTTTGCAATGCGGTCGATGTTGGGTGTCTTGTAGCCCACCAGACCGAACGTGTAGGCACTGACATTGGTTATGCCAACGTCATCGCCCCAGATCACCAGGATGTTCGGCTTCTTGGCAGCGAATGAAGAGCCCACTGCCAAGGTCAGCATAACGAACACAACAATTACTGCCAGAACAAACTTTCTTAGGTGTCTCATTTCCTTCCCCTTTCAGTTCAACTACGAATATTGCATGACGAAGTTTCTTCTTGTGATACCGGCTTTTCAGGCAAGAACAGAATTATGTGGACCCATCTCACCTCCTTTGCTTATCTACTGATTACTCTTTCAGCACCTCCACAAGTGGAACTCCCACCGAACCCGAAGGCGGCTTGATCTCCAAGTACGCCGCAATCGTTGCAGCGACATCATGAGGCCCAACCTGCCGATTGATCGTCAACTTTTTCGGAATACCCGGACCTGCAAAAAATATGGGCACATAGGTATCATAGACCCAGGGCGAGCCGTGGATAGCCGCGATGGCGTCAATACCCATCTTTTCGGCTTCCTCGGTGGAATGGAGAAACCAGTACTGCTCTGGTATCATATGGATATTGCCGGATCGCGTTGGATGGAAGCTGCGCCGAATCTGATTCTGAACGGGTGACTCAGTAATGCGTCCCGCGAAGAGGTCAGTGCGAGTCATTGCATAGGCAATGCCGGGCACTTTCATGATTTCTCCAGCAATAAACCCCTCAACTTCCGGCACGTTCAGCCCGGCCTCATTGATCGCTTCAAGGTTGAGATAGAGATAGGGATGACTGTGGCTGGAGATCAGTTCGTCTCGGCCGAATCGGTGCTTCAAGGCATCAGCTAACGGGCTCCCCTTTTTGAACCAATCAAATGGAAACCTGCCGGTCTCCATTCCCAGCTCCGCTATGCACTCTGGAGCTTCTGGCGCACCATGGTCGCCGGAAAGCACGATCAGGGTTTTGTCTAGTCCAACCTTCTCATCCACGTATTTGAATAAATCAGCCAAGAGGCGGTCCAGGCGTAAAATGTTGTCCTCAGTCTCAAGGCTGGACGGCCCGAAAAGGTGACCAATATAGTCGGTGGACGAAAAACTGATTGCCAGAAGATCGGTGACTTCACCCTGACCAACTCTTTCGTTCTCGATCAAGGCCCGGGCAAAATCCAGAGTCAGTTCGTCACCCATCGGCGTCAGGGACAACACGAGGTAGAAATACTTCGAGCTGCCATCACCCAGGGCATGTGGGAATGTTCTGCCAAGGGGTTTAAAGTCAGCCTCGTAGGGGCGATCGTCCATGTTGCCTGCCAAATATGTAGATCGGTCATGAATGAGATCCCAGTCCTTGCCTTTGTAACGATCGGCCGGCTTGGCTGCGTTCCATTGCTTCACCCATGCAGGATAATCGTCATAATAGTAGGTGCTGGTGACGAACTGCCCGGTACGCTTTGAAAACCAGAAGGCTTTGCCGGCATGCCCACCAGGGAGGATCGCACCCCGGTCCTTCACGGAGACGCTGAATACCCGCGACTTGCCGCCGTTGTTTACGACCAGCTCATCACCGATGGTGGAAGAAAGTAGATTGCGAGGTGACACGCCTTGGTGGGCCCCAGCCTTGCTGCCAATGATGTGATGCCGGGCGTCCTCGGTGCAGTAGACAAGAGCGCCGGTGTTCTGGTCGATCCAGTCGTTGGCCACCACCCCGTGTCTGGATGGGTCTGCGCCAGTGAATAAGGTTGCATGGCCAACTGCCGTCTCCGTGTTGGCATACCGATAATGGGCGTTGTTGAAGTGGGCCCCGTTCTGCATGAGATAGGCAAATCCACCGGGGCCGAGCCGATCTTTGTAACGCATCGGCAAATCTCCGCGAAGCTGATCAACCGTGATTTGCAGCACAAGTTTTGGGTTCTTAGCATCTGCGGTTGCGGGCAGTATCAGTCCGTGTGCAAGGAAACAGATGATCAATATCCGAAAGAACCCTCTTAATTTCATGGTCTTCCTCCCTATGTTCATGACACTTCGAATAATGAGTATCGAAGCTTTTATTTTTTCACTTCTCCATTCGTTATTCGTCTTTTTTCACTGCTCCAGTATAAGAACCGACTTTTCGAGATCCTTTAGGACCTTAAACGCCTTGAGCGACCGATGGTTTTTTATACGCCCTGCGCTTAGGCTTGCACCTTCCCGGAAGGGACAATCCCCCAGCGGGCCCTGCACATAAGACACTTCCAAGACCCCCTAAGGATCAGAGTTTTTAGCGCGGCACCGGGAGGCCGAATTTCTCCATTTGCTTGAAGACCTTATATTCTCGGGTAGGATCTTAAACTATACACACCGATACGAATTGCCTTGACCCATTTTTCCGGTGGTTCTTTTGCCTCGTGCTTATCACAGGCTTGTAGGAAAGAGAGCACGGAGAGGAGAGAATTCCTTGCAGTCGGGGCTAAGCCCTGCCGTCGGGCAGAGCCTTCCATCCAGCTTGTCGGAGCAGAGCGGACTTGTCCGACCTAATTCTGGCGGAGATCCCGTCTTGACGGGACTACAGGGAGCTTCAATCTCATTCTCCGTTTATGACCATCGGGTTTGATGCGCTTTTGGCGACCTTTACACATCAAAAACAAGAAATAAATGGGGTCAACACTGTATTTTTCAGTAAGAAAAGCTGTATTTGGGCCAATAGGGGAATGGGAATCTGGACAATCTGTTAATTACAGCTTTGCATCATATAGAACCGGGCGGAATTGAGGGGTTCGTGGCAGAACCTTCAGAAGTCAAACGGCTTAGAGCTTGTGATTTGGGTTCGAATTGTGCGTGAGCTGTAGTTATTGGATAGACTCGGACATGGTGTTTTGATTTGCTTTTTTGTTCTAAAGGTTTTAAACGTCAAACGATGAGAAATCCATGAGCAAGCGCAAATCCAAAAAGAAAAAGCCCCTGCGGGAATCCTCTACAAGTAAGAGGCGAAGAGGTCTTAAGATTTCCGCCAGCGTTGCGGCGGTTGTCGCAGTCGCGGTAGTTGCGGTGGCTCTTTACGTGAGCCAAGACAAGGCTCACGAAGAAAAAAAGGAAACGGAGACGCCCGTTGCGGTTGAGATGGAGCAGGCTAAAGGCAATCTCCAAGCTCTGATAGGCAGATGGCTTCGGCTGGACGGCGGTTACATTATTGAAATCCGAAGGATTCGTGCGAACGGTCTACTGGACGCCGCCTACTTCAATCCGCGCCCGATCAATGTTTCCCGGGCCGAGGCCTCACGTGGAGGAGATGAGGTGAGGGTTTTCATGGAACTTCAGGATGTGGGGTATCCGGGCTCCACCTACACCCTCAGCTACGATCCACCACGCGATGTCCTCAGAGGCGTTTATTTTCACGCTGGACTGTCCCAAACTTTTGACGTCGTATTCGTCCGGGCGGAGTAGGTCTGTACATCTATGAGACCGGCGCAGCAGAATCATCCAGTGACAGAGCAGCTCAGCCTGATTCGGCGTATCGGCTACTCCATATTCCCGGGATTGGCGAGGCAACCAGAGAAGCCTCGAGGCTACAGGCATTTCTTCAACACCCTAATCCTTCACTTCCGGCCGCGCGTTGTTCCAGAACGCACTCTGAGATTCACGCTTACATGGGGCCTTGGCGGCATGGCCGTGGTCCTGGTCTTCATGCTGATGGGGACCGGACTCCTTCTCAAGTTTGCGTACGAGCCATTTCCGGGGAGGGCTTATGATTCCATTGTGCGGCTCCAGAATGACGTTTTGTTCGGCCAGCTGATCCGAAATATCCACCACTGGAGTGCTAATTTACTATTGGTCGTCGTCTTTCTGCATTTCCTGCGGGTCTCTTTTACGGGCGCTTTTCACCCTCCTCGCCAGTTTAACTGGATTTTCGGTCTCAGCCTGTTTGTCACGGTTCTGCTTTCAAATTTCACAGGCTATCTTCTCCCTTGGGATCAGCTTGCGTACTGGGCAATTACTATTTGCACGGGAATGCTCGAGTATATCCCATTTGTGGGCGCCAAAATACAACATTGGATACGTGGTGGCCCCGAGATTGGACCCGCAACCTTATCCAATTTCTATGCGATCCACACCGCGATCCTTCCGGGCTGTATCATCATTCTCATGGCGTTTCACTTCTGGCGCGTGCGGAAAGCTGGCGGGTTGGTCATGCCTCGAGGGCCTGGTGAGGATGCGCCTTCCCGCCGTGAGACCGTTCCTACGATTCCTAACCTGATCCTGCGTGAGGTTGTGGTGGCCCTTGTTCTCATTGCCAGCATTCTGGTCTTATCTGTCGTTCTTAATGCTCCCCTGGAGGCCAAGGCCAATCCAGGGCTAAGCCCGAATCCGACCAAGGCTCCATGGTATTTCATGGGGTTTCAGGAGATGCTGCTCCACTTTCATCCGCTGTTTGCCCTTTTTGTGATCCCTTTTCTCATTATGTTTGCCTTGGTGAGTATTCCATACATGCGTTATCCGGAGACGACCCCGGGTGTGTGGTTTGTTTCATCCAAGGGGAGGCGAATGGCGCTTACAGGCGCTGTTGCTGGCCTCATAGCTACGCCAACAGGAATTCTACTGGACGAATACTTGATTGACTTTGTGGCCTGGATACCTGGCATTCCGTCTCTCCTCAACAACGGTGTGATCCCACTTGCCTTCATCCTTGTAGGCATCTGGGGTTTTTACTCCATAATGAAGCGGAGGTACGGTGCGAGTAAAGAGGAGACTGTCCAGATGGTTTTCGTTTTCTGCTTGACGGCATTCCTCATCCTGACGGTCACGGGAATCTGGTTTCGCGGAACAGCCATGAAGCTGGCGTGGCCATGACTCCGATCCATAGACCCTGTAGAGCCAGAATGAAGAGAACATGAAAAAACAGCAAACCGATCAGTCCCAAACTTCTCGGAGGAAGTTTTTGGGCAAGCTGTGGCTTGGGTTGGGTGCCATTGCCTTGATAGAGTTGGTCGGCCTTGTCTTGACATATCTTCGACCAGGGAAACCGCGGGGATCAGACGATGCCGGAACCGTCGTTGAGGCTGGAGCCGTAGAGAAATTTTTGCCTAATTCTGTTACAGCTTTTGTCAGGGGCAAATTCTATCTCTGCCGTTTAGAGGATGGCGGTTTTCTGGCACTCTCCCGAAAATGCACCCATTTGGGGTGCACTGTCCCCTGGATGAACGAGGAAAAGAAATTCGCCTGCCCGTGCCACGGTTCGGCCTATGACATGCGAGGGGAAATCATTAGCCCCCCGGCTCCCCGGCCGCTGGATGCGTTCGCGGTTTCAATTGAAAACAATGTTGTAAAGGTGAACACCCATCGGCCAATCAAGAGGAGTGAATTTCAAAAAGAAGCATTGGTGTATCCGAAAAAAGCCTAGCAGTGATCAGTGATCAGTTAGCGGTTAGCGGTCTTCAGGTGTCAGGATTACTTGGCTTTCTGGGTTCGGATGGGAAAAGACTGATACCCGACATCCGGCAGGGCCCCTGATGACCGATAACGCTTCATGCTTCACACTACGATTAGAGCATAACCCTTGAGGTACGCATGACAGGTTGGAAAACTACCGGAATCATTGCGACCGTCATTATTATCCTGTCCGTACCTTTCTATATCCTAAAGGTCACCGTCATTGGTCCCCAAAGAGATACCCTCTCTGCGCAACGGGCAGAATTCGTGGGCAGCAAGAAATGTCGGGACTGCCACAAAAATGAATATGACAAATGGCTTGATTCCCACCACGACCATGCCATGGATGTGGCGAGTGAAAAGACGGTTTTAGGGGATTTTGAAAACAAGGTCTTTAAGAGGCACGGAGTCACATCGCGGTTCTACCGTAAAGACGGTCGCTACTATGTTTTCACCCAGGGGCCGGGAGGCGAAATGGGTGAATTCGAAATCACCCATACCTTTGGCTGGTACCCTCTGCAGCAGTATCTTGTCCCCTTTCCCGGCGGCCGATGGCAGTGCCTGCCTATTGCTTGGGATGTGGAAGAAAAGAAATGGTATCATCTTGTTCCTCATTCCCCCACTGATTTCAAGGACTGGCTTTACTGGACCAATGCCGGCCAGAACTGGAACGGCATGTGCGCGGAATGTCACTCCACCAACCTGCAAAAGAACTACGATCCTGACACGGATACGTATGAGACGACCTGGTCGGATATCGACGTAGGTTGCGAGGCCTGTCATGGTCCGGGATCGCGCCATGCGGAATGGGCCGAGTTGCCGGACATGGCCCGGCCGCAAGTTGAGAACTATGAACTGGGTGTGAAGACGTCTGAGCTTGGCTCAAGGAGCCTGGTGGAGCTTTGCGCCCCCTGTCATTCCCGTCGCGCGGCATTGGGCGACTACACCCATGCGGAACCTGATCTGCTTGACAGCTTGCTGCCTTCGCTTCTCACCGAAAGCCTTTATTTCACAGACGGACAGATCCTGGAAGAGGTTTATGTTTACGGATCGTTTACACAGAGCAAGATGTATCATCGGGATGTGCGGTGCAGCGACTGCCACGATGTGCACAGCGTAAAACTCCTGAAGGAGGGAAACGATCTCTGTCTTCAGTGCCATCGGGCCGGTGAGTACGATACCAAGAGGCACCACTTTCATAAGAAGAAGGAAGAAAAAGGTAAACCTATTAAATCTTCTGACGGCAAGGTGCTCTTTGAGGTTGGCACTGGGGCCGACTGTGTTCCGTGCCATATGCCTGGCCGTCAGTATATGGTCATTGACTATCGGCCGGACCACAGTATTCGCATTCCGCGCCCCGATCTCAGCATGAAACTGGGCGCCCCCAATGCATGTAACCGCTGTCACCTGGACAAGACCGACAAATGGTCGGATGAGTGGATGACCAAATGGTACGGTCCTGGCCGCAGGCCCCATTATGGTACCGTTATCGAGGCCGGACGAAACAGGCTCCCCCAAGCCCGAAACCAATTGATACGGCTGGCTGTGGACCCACTCTATCCCGTGATCGTTCGGGCCACGGCTCTGTCCCTTCTCGCTACATCTCCCGGCAAAGACACGACAGAGGCGTTCAAGCTGGCGTTGATGGATGATGAAGCGCTGATTCGTCGAACTGCGATCGACACCCTGCATCTGAGCGATCAGAAGGACCTGGTCCGGATCATCGGGCCACTGCTCTATGACCCTGTTAAGGCTGTTCGTATGGAAGCTGCCCAACGGCTGGCCGGACAACCCGAAAAGCTTTTGTCCACTGAGGAACGAACCGTGTTCCAGGTCGCTTTGCATGAATTCGAAATGTCCATGACCTACTCGGCGGACTTTGCTTTTGGGCGTTACAATTTGGGTAATCTCTATGCTGCGCTGAATCGGGCAGATGACGCCATCACGAATTATGAGGCAGCCATCAAGATTGATGACCTGTTTTACCCGGCCAAGGTAAACCTTGCCATGTTGTACAACCAGAGAGGGAAAAATGAGCGAGCGGAAGTCTTGCTTCGTGAGGTTGTGGGAGCCCATCCTGAACTGTATGACGCTGCCTATTCTCTGGGGCTTCTTCTGGGGGAGATGAAGCAATATGCCGAAGCAGCAGAATTCTTAGAAAGAGCGGCAAAAGGGCTGCCAGAGCGACCCCGTATTCAGTACAATTTAGGATTAGTCCTGCAATACTTGAAGCGAGATGCGGAAGCCGAAGCGGCATTGCAGGCAGCTCTGGCGTTGACCCCCGACAACATGGATTATCTCTATGCGCTGGCTGATTACTACATCAAAAGGGGACAGTTAAAGAAGGCGGAAAGCATGGCAAAACAAATGGTAGAAAAGCACCCGAACCAACGTATGGGGCACGAATTGTTGCAAGCCATTCAAAGAAGCCCAAGGTACAATAAGAAATAGCCGGTTGGCTAAGGAGACATTCCAACAGACCAACGTGCCGCTCAATATTCCTATGGATAATTTCCGGTATTTCAGGCATAGATTTCAATGACCTTACTTTCCCGTATCTTCACTTTTGAAAATGTGAAGCTAAAAAGACCATGCCGAAACGGTAAGGTCCCAACTATTTCTATGTTTCTTCATGAGGTCCAGGTAGCGCATCATGCCCTGGGAAGGATGAGGAAGGAAAAGACCCCGCCCGCTCTCGCCACCATAGCCTTTTTTCGTTAACCCGTTAATATCACTACTAATACGAATTGCTATAAGAATCAGCACGGTTAAGCTAAGAGGATACCTATGCCCTGCACAATGTATCTTGATTTTGTATAGGCCCAGTTAAGGTCACACCCTCGATGCCTTCGCAATATAAGTAATTTTCCCAGATAGCTATAGCTATTTCTCCAGACAAAATCCGCAGTTACCCCAATTTACACCTGGTCCCTTATGTCGGAAGATGCACAACTGGAAGGGTTTACACAGCAAGTCATAACCTGACCGGCTCGCCCCCCTTGACCCCGTCCTTTAGGGCGGAAAGACTTTAAGCTGCAATGGCAGATAAAGGAACTCTTATGAAACCAAGATGCATATTTCTTCGGGTGGTCCTTCTCTATTGCATGCTATTTCTTATTTCCAATGCCCGCATGGCAGGGGCTGCCACGCTGACAGTATGCCCTTCAGGCCCTCCTACGTGTGACTATAGCAGCATCCAAGACGCTATTGATAATGCCACATCCGGGGCGGATACCGTGGAGGTACGCGCCGGGACATACAATGAGAACATCACGATGAAAGATGGCGTGAACGTGGTGAACTATTCCACGGACGTTCCCATCATCGATGCTGACGCCACCAACCCCGCAGTAACCTTCAACGGCGCATTTTCAACCGGATGCGTGTTGGACGGCTTTGAAATAAAAGATGGCGGCAGCAGCGGTGGAATTTATCTGGTTGGTACAGGCGTCGGCATTGGCAACAGCACGATCATTCAGGACTGCGACATCAACGCCAACAGTGGTCCGGGAATGAAGGTAGACGGCGGGACAGCCTCGACTGCTCCCACGATCGATAACAACGACATCCACAACAATGGCCAAGAGGGAATATATGTTGCAGATGGAGGCGCATCCACCGAAGATTTGATCATAAAAAACAACAATATTTACAGTCACGATACGGTTGGAAAAACAGGCATCAATATTGGAGGCAATTCCTATGTCACCATTGGACCCAATAACCATATCTACGACAATAAAGCAGGAATTGCCTTTGAAACAGGAAATGCCAACACGCAACCGGTTGCCATTGCAAACAACCACATCCAAGGGAACGACGACGGTGGGATATGTGTAACAGATGCCATAACTGGGAAACTGACCATTACTGAAAATGATATTGAACAAAACGGTAAGGGCGGAATTGGCATGCAGAACGCTTGCGAGCTTGATATCACGAAAAACGAGATCCATGACAATCACCGCGGCGGAATACACACCGGAACTGATGTGGCAGACGGTGGGGGGTTTGCGGGAATCATGGGTTCTGCGGTGCTGACCATCAGACAAAACAAAGTCTATCATAATGGTGAAAGTGGTTACGGCGGTGGCATCGATGTGAGACATGCCTCTGGCACCATTGAAAACAATCTGGTTTACGAAAATCATCGGGGAGGCATCAGGTTCGGGTGGGAAAACCAAATGGATGATCACATTACAGACATCAAGAATAACACTGTGGTCGGTAACGGGAGCGCAACGTATGATATGGGCGGGGGCATTATTTATGACGACCTTGCTGGTGAGGTCAATGATGCACCCTCTGGGATTCCTCCCGCACCACTCAATATAAGAAATAACATTTCCACCCATAATCAGAAAGCGGGCATCAGGGCGTGTTTTACAAATACAGAAGGCACAGAAGAGCGAGATTATAATCTTGCGTATGCCAACAACGGAACCGGTGAGACTGACTGCGGATATCCTGACAATCTCATCATGTCCTGCACGAATCAGAACTTCGGGGGTTGCGGCGGCATATGGAACCCAAGCCCCCCACCTCCCATATTAATGGATGGGCCAAATAATATTATAGCCCCCCCCCTGTTCAAAGATATAGCCAATGATAACTATCACCTCCAGAGGGTAAGTGAGGGCGACCCCCAGGACTCGCCAGCGATAAATGCTGGAGATGATAATACAGACATGGGTGCGTATGGGGGAGATTATCCCATTGATTGGTGATGCGAGACATGCGAGGCAACAAGCCATGAAATGGAAATTAACACTGGTGGTCGTATTATCAATGGTGATCCTGGGTTCTGCGATTCTAGCCCAAGCTGGACAGATTACGAGCAATTCCTATGAAGACACCTCTCCTTACATTAAAGGCAACTATCTGGTTTGGCAGGGGTTTGTAGGCGGCGACTGGGACATCTTCCTTTACAATATAGCCACTGGAGAGACGATTCAAATTACTAACAATGACTACGGTGACGTCTCCCCACAGACTGATGGCCATTATGTGGTCTGGCTAGGGTTTAGCAACTCTGGAGGAGAAATCTTCCTGTATGACATATCGACGCAAACGACTACTCCAATCACCACCAACACCAATGTAGACTCTCCTCCTCAGATTGCGAATGGTGTCTTGGTATGGGCCGCACAAGAGGTCACGACGTCGGTGGAACCAGGCGACATCTTTCTTTATCGCACTGGAACGCAACAGACCGAACAACTCACCGACAATGCGTTGGATGGCAGTTCGGATGACAGTTCCCCGGGTATTGATGACGTCAATGTTGTATGGACGCAGAAGAATGGTTCAAACACCACATTGTTCATGTATGATCTTCCTAGCGGCCCATCATATGAGGCACCGGAGGGCTTTGTGTGGCAAGACAGCCCCCAAACCGATAGAAATCTGACCGTTTATGCGCGAGTGATGGGTGACGACAGGGAAATATTTGTTCGTAACACGCGCCATACAGGCCTCAAGACTTCTGAGCAGATTACCGATAATGCCATAGTCGATAAATACCCGAGGATTAGTGGAAATAACATAGCGTGGGTGGGCGGTGAAGGTCAGGCTTCAGAGATATTTCTGGCCTCCTATGGTCCGGTTATCGAAAGACTTAGACCCCGCAACTGCAATCCCCGAGAGATTCTTCGAATCATCGGGTCTGGTTTTGGGAACACCCAAGGGGATAGTGTTCTTCAGATAGGTCCCAGGATTTATGATTCCAGCAGCCCCAGCATTAGGCTCTGGAGTGATACGCGCATCAGGATCAGAATCCCTTTTAAGAAGAAACCTTGCGACTGGTACACCCACGGGGATTTGACTTACAGAAAACGCAAGGTCTGGGTAACCGTTGGCGGTGTGGATAGCAACCAGAAGAGATTCAGAGTACTTAAACCGCTACCCTGCCCATAAATCTGGACCCACCTGAACTTTCAAGATGTTCTTAGCTTGCCATAGTCATGTCAGGTGACGTTTAAGGCCTTTCCATCAGCACCCAATACCTTCACAAGCAGGAAATAAGTACGGATAGATGACAGCTTCCTGAAAGCGTATTGCATAGGAGGTTAATGCGGATGATCGTGGGGTTCACCCTCATGATCCGGATGACTATGCTCATGAGAACCGTGGTCTGGGTCGCGGGCATGGTCGTGGGCGGGTTTGTCTCCGACATGGGAATATTCGTGGGAATGTTGATGCGCGTGTTCATGGGCATGGGTGTGTGCATGTTCATGGATGTGGGCCATTTCCCCATGACGGTGCTCATGGGCATGAGCATGATTGTGCTTGTGAGAATGCTCATGCCGGTGTTCCAGTTCTTCCTGTATGAATGATTGAACAATCTTTTGCACCACGTCCTTGGCGGGCGTGTCCGTATCGTAGGGCGATTTCCCACTCAAGTCACACTCTATTATCTTTTCATCATAGGGAAGGAAACCCAACCAATCAAAGCCGGTCACATATGTTTCCAGGAATTCTTGATCTGCCTGACCCCGGATCTTGTTCCCAACCAGAAAGATTCTGCTAAGGCCGATTTCCGCGGCTAGGCTCTTAATATTTCGTGCTGTTTCCACACTTCTTCGCCCAGGTTCCACGACTACGATCAGCTTGTCCGTGGCAGCTGCCGTGCCTCGGCCCAGGTGCTCGATTCCTGCCTCCATGTCCATGACGACCACTTCGTCTCGAGCCAGAAGAACATGTGCTATCAAGGCCTTTAATAAAGAACTTGTGGGACAGATGCACCCGCCCCCACCCTTCTTCACGCCTCCCAGC
>JBFEUB010000072.1:0-14858 GCA_041547605.1 Desulfobacteria bacterium | reverse complement strand
ATGGTCAGTAAGATTTTGTAAATCATGGTTACCTAAATACGCACAGCCTAATTGACACAACTATTTGAAAATAATAATAAGATTAATTTGCATCTTGACAGGCCGAGAAGGCAATGCCGTGTCTGCTGAACTCCAAAATCAAGCGCAATCTCCCCCCGCTCATGTATCCCGGCGAGTCGGAACTGTCGCGATATAATTGGGGGGCGACTGCAGGAAGCTTAAACCTCCGAGTTGTAAAGGGGATACACTAAGGACCTACTCTTCCCAAACCAACGGAAACAAAAACAGAGATAATATAATCATTATTATCACATAAGCAACTGCAATTCTAACCTCCGGCCACCCGGCGCTATCCATGCCAAGGGCAGCCCTTTCACATCCTTTCATACACGTAATCATCAAGGGGAAGAGCAAGGGAAGAGACAGGACGGAAAATAACGCCCCCCGGGCGCTAGCCTGGGCTATGATGGCGGCAATGATTGTTGTCCCCGCCCCCAAGCCAAGACCGCCACTGATGACCACGGCAATGAAAAAGCCTGGAAGGTTTATCTGGTAGGCCATCAAGAGGATAAACGACGGCACGATGACAAGCCCGAGCGCCCCCAAAAGGGTTAAATTGAAGAACAACTTTCCCAAGAATACAGCCTGCGGACGGGCAGAGAGCTTCAGAACATCAATCGTGCCGGCCTCTTCTTCCTTCACAAATGATCGAGAAAGGCCGGATAATGCGGAAAACGTCAGAATGATCCATAATAACACTGAATACAAAAAGGGCCGCTCAGCCTCTTCAATGCGAAAGGATCCGATGGAAAAGCTGACGGCTATGAGGGTCGTGAACGCAAACATCAGGATGGCATTCAGGGAGTACCGGGTCCTGAACTCACTCCGCAGATCACGAAACCAAATTGCGATCGCTTCATTCAGATAAGTTGATGGTCCTGTCAGCGTAATCCGCCTCTCGTTTTTCGTTTGATGCAATGATAGCGACTCCTGATTGCCTCTGCTTCGAAAGAATCTCTTCCACCACCTCAATTCCCTGGCTATCCAGGTTGGACCCTGGCTCGTCCAACAATAGTAGGGGTGGCTCGTGGAGTAACGCCTGAGCCAGTTTCAACCGTTGCTTCATCCCGGAAGAATAATCCCTGCACGTCTTTGTTGCGTGCTCCATCAGTCCGACGCGAGCGATACGGTCAAGACAATCGTTGCGATCGGAGTCTATGCCGCGAACCTTTGCGAAAAATGCCATATTCTCAAAGCCTGTCAACTCATCATACAGAGATAGCGCGGGCGCAACCATACCGATGAAGCGGCGCCTTGATTCTTTTGATATGGGTTCACCATTAAGAAACATTTCAACGCGACCAGACGACGGCTTGACAAGGCCGGCAATAATGCGCAGGAGGGTGCTCTTGCCTGAACCGTTCCATCCGGTAATAGCTAAGACATCTCCTCGTTTCAACTCAAAGGAGATGTCCTTAAACACGAGGGTTTCTCCGTAATGCTTGCCTATGCTAGATACCTTTAACGTAAACATTCCGAGGAAACGTAACATTCGGTCCCATATTTTGTCAATATTGGGCCAAAGGCCGTGCGGGGACCAGTAAGAAGGTTTTCCGGGAAAACGTGCTTAAATACACCGCCCATTCACCGCGCACAAAAGAGAGGTTTCGACGACAACATATTCTCGTCGCCCTATGTGGCGCTACCGACATATAGGCCGGAAAATATATAGTGCCAGAAAGAAAAGACGCTCAGGTCCCTGGAACGACGAAGACTTTCCTTGCGGCTTTATCTTGTGATATATTAATTCTAGTATGTCCCCTATCTTGTCCGGCTATTTTTTCAAACGATTGCGCCCCTGAGGCACTGTGAAGGAGGGCTGATCTATGGAAAAACATCACAGGTTCTCAATCTGGTATGTGCTCATTGCTGTGTGGATTGTCCTCATCCTCCACAACTTGATCGTTCAGATGTTTTCGGTCAAACACATCCCTTATAGCGAGTTTGTCAAGGCCCTCGTGGCCGGAAGGATCGTGGAAGTAGCCATTACGCAAGATCGCATTCAGGGTAAGATGAAGGTCATAGACAACGGTCAGGAGCGGGAAGCCGCGTTCACAACGGTCCGCGTGGATTCTGATCTGTCCCAACTTCTGGAAAAACACAACGTAACTTTCAAGGGAGTGATAGAAAGCAACTTTTTCAGAAATCTGGCTTCTTGGGTTTTTCCGGTGCTTCTTTTCGTTGGCATCTGGTATTTCCTGATGCGTCGGTTCGCTGCCCAACAAGGTAGTTTCTTGACCCTGGGTCGGAAGAAGGCCAAGGTATACATGGAAGACGAGGTGGGGGTCACCTTTGATGATGCGGCTGGCGTGGATGAGGCGAAAGAGGAACTTGTTGAGGTCATAGAATTCCTAAAGTCACCGGAAAAGTTTACCAGGCTGGGGGGAAAGCTCCCCAAAGGGATCCTGCTTGTAGGCCCTCCAGGCACAGGGAAGACGCTACTGGCCAGGGCCGTTGCCGGAGAAAGTGGGGTTCCCTTTTTTAGCATGAGCGGTTCCGAGTTTGTCGAGTTGTTTGTGGGTATGGGTGCAGCTCGGGTTCGTGACCTCTTTGCCCAGGCTAAGACGAAGGCTCCTTGCATCATCTTTGTTGACGAGCTGGATGCGCTCGGCAAAGCACGAGGCATTGGCATTACTGGGGGCCACGACGAGAGAGAACAGACGCTGAACCAGCTCTTGGTGGAAATGGATGGGTTTGATCCCACGATAGGGGTGATCCTCATGGCAGCGACCAACCGGCCGGAGATACTGGACCCGGCTCTTCTGAGACCAGGTCGTTTTGATCGCCACATCTTGGTCGATCGACCCGACAAGAAAGGACGGACAGACATTCTAAAGGTCCACGCCAAGGGGGTCACCTTAGAGAAAGATATAGACATGGACACGATTGCCGGCATGACCCCAGGTTTTGTCGGAGCCGACTTGGCCAACCTGGTAAATGAGGCCGCACTTTTGGCTGTCCGCCATAATAAGAACAAGGTGGGAATGGCCGAGTTTCAGGAAGCTGTTGAGCGACTAATCGCAGGGCTTGAAAAGAAGAACCGCCTCATTAACGAGAGAGAAAGGGAGATTGTAGCCTATCACGAGGTGGGGCATGCCCTGGTAGCCCTTTCTCTGCCAGGAACCGATCCGGTTCGAAAGATCTCAATTGTCCCTCGGGGCGTTGCCGCATTGGGCTATACCTTGCAGGTTCCAACCGAAGACCGCTTCTTGATGGCAAAAAGCGAACTTTTAAACAAGATCGCTGTAGCACTAGGGGGGCGAGCAGCCGAAGAGCTCAAGTTTCAGGATGTTTCCACTGGAGCCCACAACGACCTCTCCCGAGCTACAGACATCGCCAGGAGCATGGTCAAAGAATACGGCATGAGCGCTGAATTAGGCCACATCTATTTTGAGAAAGACCGACAAAAACGATTCCCTGACATGGGCATGACTTCAACAAAGGACTACAGCGAGCAAACAGCCCAGGTTATTGACGGCGAAATCAAGGGCATCTTAGATGCTCAATATAAAGTAGCAAAGGAGATCCTTAGAGAGCACAAGAAGGTCTTGGATAAAGGGGCGGCTCTTGTCTTAAAAGAGGAGAACATTGAGGGAGATCGGCTGAAAAGCCTCCTTGCAGCCGACCAGAAAACGTAGGATTCTTCTTCAAGTACTGTCAGATTAACCTTCAAAGAGTGCGTTTGTCTGTGACAGACATATAGCACCCGGTTCCGTCTGGAGGGGTGAAAATAATATCCAAAGATGCGTATGATTTCTGCGATCGATATGCCTGGTTTTTCCGTGTGCGAATCAAAATCTCGTCAAAAATATGACGGTCCAATCTTTTTCGAATATTGAAGCTCCCTGCAGTCCCGACAAGTCGGGACAGGGAATGCGCTCGCCGTTGCAGTTCAGGCGGTTGATCGGAAAGAGAAGGGACTAGGGAAAACGATAATGATGCCGCAAACGCTTGTTAGGTATTCTGGGTTTTAATAATGACTTCTCACGTGGCGGGATGATAGAATTCTTCCAGAGGCATGATTCCATGAATCGAGGAGAGATAGGCTTGCTTGATCCCCCCTAAACTGAAACAGGTTGCCCTCGTTCCTAACTTTCGAAAACGGCTATGTGAAAAGGATGTCGTAATCAGCAGTCATTCTCATATGGCATATACTGCTTGTGCTGGCATCCATATTGCCAGCGGACGCGAGCTGCGCTGCAAGTAAGTACTTTGTCGTGACCGTTTCAACGTGCAGGCTGTTTCGCTGATTCACCATTGTCTTGTTCAACGACTTCCTCTACCAGCTCTTTTTTTAGGCTAAAGAGTCTCCCCTCGGCTTCAAGCTTGAAGATAACCTGGCCATCTTTTTCCCAGCAGCGTTCTACCTCTATAAACCTGCCATCTTTCAGGCGTATCTCACCGCTGTTTGCAATAGTGGGTCCAAGAAGAAGGATGGCAAACATGGCCCAGATCAGAAGTTTTTTACACATTTGGCACCTCCTTCACACCTCCATTTCTCGATACACGGACGGGGATGCTTCAAAAACATCTACATCTGAGACTCGTCCATCCACCTGAACAAGGCCTCTTTTTTGCCTATGTTATCGTTTTGTATACACAAAGCGTGCCAAACGGCACAGACAAGGCCTCACTAAATGGACTAAGGTGGATAGGGTGTTTGGATGGGTTTTAAAGTACGCAGAGATGCCAGAGGGGTTTACCTCCGACATCTCAAAGATTAACTACCTTGGTTTTTTACATGCACGCCAGTGTCACCACGTGCGTGCCGAGCGTCTCAAGCAGTGAGGCGCGGTGCGAATTTGGCCTTCAGCTTGACACCAAGATTGTGCATATCCTCCAGAATCATGTAGAGGGAAGGGACCAGTAGCAGCGTGATACCGGTGCCGAAAAGGACTCCAAATCCAAGGCTTATGGCCATGGGGATGAGGAATTGAGCCTGGAGGCTGCGTTCCAGGAGCATAGGAGTCAAGCCGGCAAAGGTCGTGAGTGAGGTGAGGATGATGGCTCTGAAGCGCAGAGCGCCGGCCTGGGTTATGGCATCGTGTGCGTCTGTCCCTTGGCGACGTATGCGGTTGGTCGCATCAACGAGTACCAGGGAATCATTTACCACGACGCCGGCCAGCCCGACGATGCCGAACATGCTTAAGAGGCTAAGGTTATGTCCCATGATCAGGTGCCCCGCCACAGCCCCGATCAGACCAAAGGGGATAGCCGACATAACGATCAAAGGCTGGACAAATGACCTGAAAGGAATAGCCAGCAGGGCATAAATACAGAAAAGGGCGATGACAAAGCCCCTCATGACATCGGCCATGGACTCTCTCTGCTCCTTGCCCGCCCCTTCTATGCTGTATCTCAGGCCGGGATAGTTGAGTTTCAGTTGGGGCAGAAAGCGACTTTCCAGATCTGTGCGGACCTCATTGGCGTTGGTGACCGTCTCGTCTACGTCCGCTGTGACTTTGATCACGCGAAGACGCTGGGCCCGCTCGATGGAGGCATAACCTTGCTCCATCTTCACCTCGGCTATCTGACCGAAAGGCACCTCGGTGCCGTCTGGGGATCGGATCCGCATTTCTTCCACGCGGCCCAATGACTTGCGTTCGGACTCCGGGTAGAGGACCATGACTTTGACTTCATCCTGGTCGCGCTGCATGCGCAGCGCCTCGGCCCCGTAAAAAGCATGCCTTACCTGTTTTGCCAGGTCATCTAAAGTCAGGCCCAAGCTCCGGGCCGCTGGCGCCAGTTTAAGTTGCATTTCCGGTTTGCCCGGCAAGAAACTGTCGCTCACGTCAAAGACGCCGGGATAGCCTTTGAGCTCCTCCTTGGTTTCCTCTGCGGCAGCCAGAAGCTGGTCGTGATCATCTATCGACAAGTGAACCTCCACAGGATTGCCAGCGGTGAAAAGGGCACTCTGGAAAGTGATGGATTCGGCGTCCGGAACAACACCCACCTTCTCACGCCATAGAGCGGCCAGTTTGGTTGCGCTAACATCCCGCTCTTCGCCTTCCAGAAGCTCAATGCGGACCTGGGCGAGATGGCTACCCACCTGCGGCCCGGCTGCCATGGGGCCGCGGCCCCTCGAGTGGCCGCCAATCAAAGCCCTGCTGTGTTGAAAAAGGGGCGGGGCATCCTTGGGCCGCGTTTTGTCGACCTCGGCCAGGGCTTCCCTTGCGGCCCGCTCCAAATGCCCGGTGATGTCTTTGGTACGCTCAATCGGAGTGCCCGCCGGCATGGTCACGGAACAGATCAATGTGTCACTGTCTATCGTTGGGAAAAGGGTAAACTTGATCCACCCCCCTTTCCAAATGCCTATGGTCAACAGGAGTATCGCAACACCCAGGGCCGCCGTTGCATAGCGCCACTTGACGCAGAAGTCGACCAGTTTGGCATAAGGTCCCTTAATGATCCATGCGAGCCACCGGACCATGCGCTTTTCTCTTTCAGGGCGTCCCTTACGGTAGGCCGCGCCGGGCGTGGAGCGGGCTAGGTGGGCCGGGAGTATGAGCAACGCCTCCACCAAGGAGCCCAGCAGCACAAGGATCACGACGATCGGAATGTTGCGCATGATCTTTCCCATGGTACCTGTCCCCAAAAGGAGCGGCCAAAACGCCGCCACCGAGGTGAGGACGGCAAAGATCACGGGCCGGCCGACCTCTACCGCACCGTGGACCGCACCACTCAGGCCTGCAAGCCCCTCGTCTTGCTTGCGGAAGATGTTTTCTCCAATCACGATGGCGTCATCCACCACGATACCGAGCACTGTGATGAA
Organism: Desulfobacteria bacterium; assembly: GCA_041547605.1. Classification (GTDB taxonomy): domain Bacteria; phylum Desulfobacterota; class Desulfobacteria; order Desulfobacterales. Next base: position 8,026 of record JBFEUB010000072.1, on the reverse strand, counting down.
GGCGAACAGCGAGATCATGTTGATAGATACATCAAATCTGGGCAGGATGCAGATTCCTGCCGCAAAGGAGATCGGTATTCCCAGCGTGACCCAAAAGGAGAGACGCAGGTTCAAGAACATCCCCAAGAGGATGCTCACAAGGACTAAGCCTATGGCCATGTTTCTCAACAGCAGGTCCATGCGGCTCCGCAATATTTTGGACCGGTCCCGATAGAAATCGATCTCTACCCCTTTGGGGAGGCTGGGCCTGATTTCCTCGATATAGCGCTTGGTCGTATCGGCGACCGCCAGGGCATTTTGGTCGGCAACCCGATAGACCTCGATGACGCCGGCCGGTTTGCCTTGAAATTGGGATATGAGGTCCACGTCCTCGAAGCCATCTTTGAGATTGGCAATCTGTCCCAACGTGACCTTACTACCATCCGCCCGAGTGATCACGGCCACGTCCTGATAATCGGGAGCATAGTAGCGCCGGCCCTTGGTCCGGACCAGGATTTCGCCACCGGCTGTCTTGACGCTGCCTGCAGGGAGATCGAGACTGCCCTTGCTCACCGCTTCTGCCACCTTACCGAGGGTCAGCCCGTAACGCCGCAGCGTCTCTTCGGGAATCTCAATGTGAATCTCGGCCTGACGTATGCCGGAAAGTTCGGCATAGGTAATGCCTGGCAGGTTGATGATGTCGTCTTTAATCCTTTCGGTCAAATGCTTGATTGTGGATTCCTGCGCATCCCCATAAACAACCACATTCACCACCTGGGTCCGCCGCGTGAGCTCGCGGACCTCCGGCTCTTCCGCCTCTTCGGGAAAGGTCGTAATGCGGTCTACCTCGGCCTTGACCTCATCCAGAAGTTCCTTTAGATCCCAGTCCGTCATGACCTCGATATGCACCGTGCCGAACCCTTCCCTGGCCACGGAGTCGAGGCGTTTGATGCCGGCCAAGCCGGCCACATTTTCTTCAATCCGGCGGACAATGGCCTCCTCCACTTCAGCCGGTGAGGCACCCGGATAGGACACGCTGATGGAAATTTGGTCCAATGAGGTCTCGGGGAAGACTTCCAGTTTCATGGTGAGGCCGGTTACCACACCCGCCAGCAAAATAAAGATCATGAGCAGGTTAGCTGTAACGTGATTCTCGGCAAACCAAGCGATGATGCCTTTCATGAGTCTCCGCCCTCCCTAACCGATACGGTACGGACGGCCATGCCGTCGGTAACCGCCTTCAGGGGCGTGATGATGAGCTCTTCACCGTCCTGAAGGCCGCTCTGAACCATGGCTTCATCATCTTGCATGCGCGCTACGTCCACTTTACGGAAATGGAGCCGAGCCTCGTCATCCACGACCCAGACGATGTCGTCTTCATGCAAGGCAGATCGGGGGATGACAGCGGCGTCAGGTAAAGTACGCCCTTCGATCTCCACGGTGACAAACAGACCTACCGCAAGAGGTGGCTTTTTTGCGTATGGTTTTTCTACCCGAACCACCACATCAATCATGCGGGTACGCTCATCCAATTTCCCCTCGGTTCGGACCACCTTTCCTGCCCAAGTTCGCTCGCGTCCAGCAATACGGGCCCGGACCACGGCGGAAGACCCAGGCCCTTTTCCAGGCGTAAAACCAGGCACATGAAACCAGAATGCACTTTCGTCTTCTAAGGGAAGGACGATCTCCGCCGCCTCAGTGGAATAGAGGGTGGCCAGTGCCTGGCCAGGGGACACATATTGGCCCGTGTCCACACTTTCCTGACCTACTCTTCCATCAAACGGGGCCTCAAGCTCAGTCCGCTCCAAATTCAACAACGCCTTGTTAAGGTCCGCCCGGGCCGCCTCGAGCTTAGCCTGGGCTGCAGCTAATTGAGGCTTCTTAGCAACCAGGGGGGACGGCTTTCTGTCTGCTTTTGAACTGTCAGTATGAAGCAGGCGCCACTCTTCCTGTGCCGCAGCGGCCTCTTCCTTAGCTAGCTCGAGAAGACTTTCCGCATCTTTTACGTTGGCTTGGGCTAAAGTGACGGCCAGTTCGTAATCTACCGGGTCAATGTGCAGCAAGACATCTCCCTTTCTGAATGCGCCTCCATCCACCAGGGCTGCAGACATATGCAACACCTTCCCACCCACTTGAGGCACCAGATTAATTTCCCGCAAGGGCCTGACCGTGCCCTCACCCTGTATGCGAATCGCTTGGGGCCCGGTTTGGATCTTCAGCGTTCGGACCATGGGAACTGAGGCGGGTGGCTTATGTTTCTTGAGTTGGGGCTTGCTTGCCGTTAATGCACGCATGCCCAATATGCCAAAGGTGACCAGGACTATGGTCACGCCAAAATGAAAAAACCTTTTCTTAGTCATGGTAAATCTCTCTATTCCTTTTTCACAGTGCAGCTGGGTGCAGCCAGCAATGTCTGTGGTGATTATGACGGTTCCGCCCAGCCGCCGCCCAAGGCCCGATGCAGGGTGACGCGGTTCGTGAGAATTCCCAGGTCAACTTCGAGCAGGTCTCTTTCCGCCTCAAAGCGGGTCTGCTGTGCGTCTAGGACCGTGAGGTAATCGACGAGACCCCTTTCATACCGGCTTTCCGCAATCCTCTGCGTCGCCCGCGCATCCCGCACAAAGTTAACGATATGATCCCGACGTTTCAACTGCTCCTCGCGCGTCAAGAATGCGCTCTCCACTTCGGCAAAAGCCGTCAGAACCGTCTTGGCGTATTCGGCCACACCCTGTTGATATCTCGCTTCAGCTGCCTGTTGGCCAGCCTTCAATTTGCCAGCGTCGAACAACGGCTGCACAATGCCCATGGCCAGGTTCCACAACTCGCTTTCGGGCCGAAGGAGCCGATCCAATTCATCGCTGGAATAACCGAAGCTTCCCGTGAGGGTGATACTGGGGAAACGTTTGGCCTTGCTAGCCCCTATCCGGGCGTTTAAGGCCCTTAAATTAGCCTCTGCCGACCTGATGTCTGGCCGGCGCAAGAGCAGATCAGAGGGGAGACCCGGTGGCACCGGGGCCAAACGTTTGAAATAATCTTCCGGCTGGGGCCGGGGTGGTCGCGTTTTGGGATAGGACCCAAGGAGGACGGCCAACTGCTGCTGAGTTGTACCCAGATCCTGTCGCAGGGACGGAAGAACTGCTTCAGCCCGAGCTAAAGTCCGGCGGGCCTGTCTTAGATCCAGGACGGAGGTCAGACCGCGCTCGTAACGCCTCTCCACTAAAGCCAAGCTGCGCCGGATGGTTTTGATGAGCTGTTCGGCAATCTGTATCCCCCGTTCAAAAGACTCCATCCGCAAATAGAGACTTACGGTCTCCGCTACCACCGTCTGAGCTACTGTGCGGCGATTCTCTTCCGCTTGCAGTAAGTCGGCCCGAGCCGCCTCGTCGGCCCTGGCCAGTCGTCCCCAGAGATCAAGCTCAAAGGAGGCAGGCAATGAAAGCGTGTAGATGTCGGTCTTACTACTAAACGTCTCGCCCGGGATAACCCCAATAATCTGTCTCTGTTGCCGTTGGCCCTGACCCTCCAGACTGAGGCTTGGGAAACGATCAGCTCTGGTCTGGACAAACTGAGAACGGAGTTCCAGGATCTTGGCAGTGGCCTTTTTTATGTCTAAGTTATATGTCAATACTTCCCCGACCAGCGTGTTTAATTCGGGATCCCCGAAAACCTCCCACCATCGGTCCTCTGGCTGGCGTGTTGCTGCCTCCGTCGGTCCAAACTGGTAGGAAGGTGCGATCTGGATGCCTGCGCCAGGCCGGTGGTAATCCGGACCCAGCTTCATGCATCCCGTTGACATGAGAGCTGCCGTCAGGGCGATAGACAGAAAAAGATGCGAAGGCTTCAATCGATTGTCCCTCCTTTGACACCGCCCCACCCATGAAGGGAAAACTGAACGATGTGTTCCACCAACCGGGCTTTAAATGCGGAATCATATTCGCTCCCGGTGATACGCGAAACAGCCGCTCGAGCGAAGTTAAAGTAAAGGACTAAAGCGAACATACTCAAGATGTTAAGCATCAGCCGTTCTTTGTCCAGCCCTTCGGGCATTGTTGGGCCCAACATGTCAGCTAACTGCCCAAAGAATGGCCGCATGACCTTGTCGGCCAGGAAGTCAAAGGCATCGGTGGGGTGGCCCAGCTCTCTGGCCATGAGCTGGTGGTGGTGTTGACGCTCTTCATCGGACAAAGGGCCGACCAGAAAGGCCTCGGCAAGCGATCGAGCCACCGCAGTCGGCAGCGGAGCGTCTTGCGCAGCCAACGTCTTTCTGAAGTGTTCCTGCACACGCCTGGCCCGAGGGACCCAGCGGGCGCGGAAAACCTCCAGGTAAAGGTTCTGCTTATTACCGAAATGGTAGTTCACGGCGGCGAGGTTACACTTAGCAGCAGCCGTGATTTCCCGAACGCTGACAGCGTCGTACCCTCTTTTAGCAAAAAGGGCTTCGGCTTCACTTAGGAGACGCTCTTTGGTCAGGTCGTTCTTCTCATTTTGGCTCATGCTCCACCCTCCAGGATGTATTACAAACGTTTGTATCAAACGTTCGTTTGAATGTCAAGCCAAAAATTCTTTCTGCACCAAGACACTTTCATAAAGACCGATAAAGTCCTGCTGATGGGAAGGCGTGCGATACTAAAATGCGCGGAGAAAGGGTAAACATCCCGCAAGCAAGGGTTTCATAACCCGTGTTCTAACGACCCTGTCGCGTATCCATGACCGGGTGGCACGGGGCGCCTGGAACTGCGGGTTCTGGGTGACGGTAGGACTTGGTGCAAGAGACGCACGACCCTCGGACCGATTCTTGAGATGGGTTCTAGTGTTGTTTCCCAGGAGTTTGTTCCAAGAATATGGAATCGCCAAAAAGCCGTTTTCCTTGCTCCGTGAGCATTTTCGGGACATCAACTTCGCTTCGCTAAATCATGCACGCAGTGGTTCTGTTCAAGCCGTCAGGCGCAACCGGAGCGCTAAAACTCGGGCCTAAGGCCCTCAAACAGTTTGTGATTCTTAACGCTCCACTCAGCTGAAGTCCGGCTCCCAAAAAGCTCAATGTCTCTCGGAAAAGGCTTTCGGCTCCAGTGTCAGTAATAGAACTTACTCCTGGGACACGACACTAGCCAGCAATCACTGGTTCACGCAGGATAATGGCAATGGCCTCAAGAGCCCTCTGGGCAATAGCCGGATAAGCCTTTTTCAGCGAGGCGAGCTGCCTGAGGTGATCTCCCGTCCTGGAAGCAAGCATGGCAAGGTCTCCTTCTGCCATCCCGGCAATCTCAAGCACTTTTTCCCAGGGCTGCCCATTGGCCCAGGCATAGATTGTGGCAGCAGGCCACAACACAATTGGCCTCACCTCAAAGGCTTGCATGGTCATTCGTTCAATGAGCGGGCCCAGCGCCTTTCTCATCATATTGTAGGCACTTATTAGTCGTTTGGGAACCTTTGATTCATCGAGTTTCACCTCGATATCTCGGTCATACACAAAGGGTGCCACCAGGGCTGCCAGCAAAGCAGGGTCTTCATCTGGCAAGACACCCAGGCGCAAGCCTTCGGCAATCATCAGAGGCTGGTCGAGCCTGAGTTGAGATGCCCAAACACCGTCATGCGTGAGTTTATTCCCTTCGGTAACAAAGCCCTCTTTTTTGAGAAACTCGAGGTGTTTTACAAAACTATTCCAGAGCCGCATGCGGACAGCATTGGTTGCATCCCACATCCAGGCGAAATCTTCAAAAACAGGCCTGAAAACGCCTTTAAGCTTGCCGTGACATGTATTGAAATGACTGCATCGCTGGCATACTAAACTACCCATCTCCTGGTCTATCAGGGAGATGCGACTTTGCAGGGGTTTGAGAGCTGTGACGTCACTTTCTCTGAGAGGCAGTGGTTCAAGGATCGGTGGGGGCTCAACGTGTGATGTTTCACCCAGCAACCGGAGCAGCCCAGCTAAATCATCTGGCGGGGGTAATGCGAGCACCCTGTCGAGGATGTTCGATACCTTGTCGGGTCGAAACCATCTCACCTTTACGTGTCTGCCTCGGGTGGAAAGAGCCCGTTTCACACGGCAAGCCAGCACCCCCTGTTCATCCCGCCTGGTCTGTGGTTTGAGGACACAATACATGCGGTCTCGCCTGTCCACGAAGAGCCTTCCGGGCACCAGGTTTGCCATCTTAGCCAGCCCGGACTCCAGTTCTTTAACCCTGCGGTTGAGAGTGGCCGTCTCACGAATCAAGGCGGTGCGCCTTCTAGTCAGATCGAGAACGAACTCGGGCCCGGCACACAAGGCCTTTGGAAGGAGCGCCATGAGGGCGCTTCCAGCCTTCTTAAGCCTCCGATCAAGCCCTTTCTGTTGATTACTTACGTTCAAATAGGTAGCAAAAGACCTCTGAAAGATTTCCTCGATCTCCTCGGGCGTGTGAGACAAAAGAAGGTTCAAGACCATGGAAAAATCTACCCTGATCTGGCTCAGCACGTCTTCGGGCGGTGCCTTGAAAAGCGCTGCTATGAGGCGCAAGTCCATGAATTTCCCGGGAACGGCAACAGCAAAACCAATATGATCTTTACCCCGCCTGCCGGCTCGGCCCGTCATTTGATGAAACTCGGTTGCATTCAATGGCACGAATTCATGGCCGTTGTATTGATCCGAGTTGAGAAACACGATGCTTCGAGCCGGGAAATTGACGCCCGCAGCCACCGTCGAGGTGGCAAACACGGCATCCAGCAACCCCACTGTCATCAGACGTTCTATCACAAGTTTCCATGCAGGAAGCTGCCCTGCGTGGTGTGCTGCCACAGCCCCGTTTCTCAGATACGCTACTTGTCGGTGACCAGCCAAACGGGGATTGTCCTGGATCAGCTCATCAAAACTTTGGTTCAAATTTGCTCGTCTTGCGCCATTTTGGCCGGAAACTTCTGCGCAACGCTCAAGTGCAGAGTCGCAATCTGCCCGGGACTTGAGAAAGAATATGGCCGGAAGCAGATCGAATTTTCTCAAAACTGCGATCATTTTTCCAAAGGGCGGAAGCCTTCGCGGCGGGGCGAGAACCGGAGGGTTTGAACTGCTCAGATAGGCACTGATTTTCTTGTCTATGCCCTTTGGCCCGAGAAAAGGAAACAGCCTTCCGGAAGGGTGAAAAAAGAGCGGATAAAGGGGCACTGGCCGTCCGGTTTCTTCTACGACAACACATTCCTTCGAGCGTATCGATTCTAACCACCCCGCAATCTGTCTGGCATTACTGATAGTGGCCGAAAGGAGCAGGAGGGCGACCCGAACAGGGAGATAGATCATGATCTCTTCCCAGACCACGCCGCGATCCTGGTCGCCTAGGAAGTGTGCCTCATCCAGGACTACCAGGTCTGTGCCGAGATCTATGTTCTCGTGCATGGCATCGTACAACTGATTTCGCAGGATTTCTGTCGTCCCTGTAATGATCGGGGCATCAGCATTTTCCTTCCGGTCGCCTGTCAATATGCCCACTTGCTCAGGGCCAAAGCGGTTGCTGAACTCCAGATATTTTGAATTTGTTAAAGCCTTAAGCGGAGAGGCATACCAAGCCCTTCCGCCTTTCTTTCGAATCCTAGCAATTGCCTCTTCCGCAATCCAGGTCTTTCCGGATCCGGTTGGCGCGGAGACCAAGCAATCGAATCGGCGAATGGCGGCAAGGGCCTTAAGTTGAAAAGGATCTGGTTTGAAGGGCTGGCCGGCAGGAACACCAATCCTAGCAAAGACTTTCTTTAATCGTGAGTCCACACTCGCCTTTATCTTCATAACCCTCGCATCATAGTTCCTCTGCCGCCCGCGGTAGGGACGCTCTTTGCCCCCGTCCCTTCTGCGGCGAGCTTTCCGACCTCTCACAGGGCGAACGCCTCTATGTTGGGTTTTTTCGGGCATAGGTAGAGTAATTAAGTGTAAGCTAAAGCAGGTCAAAAAGAACAATTGACAGCCCGGGGCCGCCTTGTTATAGATTAATGTATTGGATGGGGCTGTAGCTCAGCTGGGAGAGCGCATGACTGGCAGTCATGAGGTCAGGGGTTCGATCCCCCTCAGCTCCACCAAATGATT
>JBFEUB010000071.1:0-15071 GCA_041547605.1 Desulfobacteria bacterium | reverse complement strand
AAGCCTCTTTCAGCAGAAATTTGGACAGACCTTTGACCTCCCTGTACTCAGGTCTTGCAAAAAGCCGAGTGACGAGAACATAAGCAAATACACACCCTGTCAAATGAGCCCCTAACAGGGCACCAAAAATCCCCTTCAACCCCACATCATGGCCGATGGCCAACACTACCAGCAGGAAGTACACCGTTTGGGTAATAAATGTCTGAAGTGTTCCGAAGCCCATTCGCTCATAGGCCTGGTATACGGCCCAAAAGAATCTGCCCAAGAACTTAAATAGCTCTGCAACGACACATATGAGGGCCACGTAGAAAATGTGCTCCGATGGGGCTATTGCATAAAAGATGATGCTCACAATGCCAAGCGTCACCACCGACAGGAGAGACTGCAGGACAAGCCCAGCTGCCAAGAATTGAGGTCCTTTTGCCTTATCCTTGGCTACTTCCCTGCAAAAGATCATGGGCACGCCCATGCCTGCGGTCACTTCTGAAATGGTCACAAACGCTAAGATATAAGCATATTGGCCGAAAGCCTCCGGGCCAAGATGCCGAGCGATCATACCAATCGTAACGATCCCGATACCGGACCTGATAATTTTCTGCCCATAATTGGCGAATGAATTCTTGACGAATCTCTTACCTGTTCCCATGTAATTCCTCGACTGTTCTATCCTCAAACGTTATTCCGCATACGACTCCCTCTAACACGTCAAAGATACCCTAGTTGCCGCAATCTTTCAGATATGATTTCCTCTTCCTCTGGGCTGTATTCCCGTCTTTCTTTGTCTTCACCACCGTCGGATGAGACGCGTTCTACCTGGTGACGAGCGACGTACTTTTTTTGAAACAGATCAATCAGCACACGGCCGTCCATTTCTTGAGGCACAGGAAGTCCCATCATGTAGAGAATGGTTGGTGCAACATCTATGATATTGGCGGGTTTGAAGACTCTTCCTCTTTTTTGAAAATGTCTCCCTCGCATCATTAAGATGCCTTCAAGCCTGTGTGTTGCGTTCGGCAGATTGTCCATCTCGTATCCATTCAGCGGGGCAATCCAAGAGGTCTTATCCTCACCGCTTTTACTTCGTTGCAACATGTAGGTATATTTCCTCTTACCTTCTGTCAGAATGATGTCAGGCGCGTTCTCTATGTAAGGCCCCCAATAGAGTTCCTCCTTTTTAAAGACTTCAAGGAAAATAGGTTCCTGACTGTCTGGGTCCCTCATCTCTTTTAGTCTCGCAATGACCTCCTCACGAACTTTCTCATATTCTTCTCCTGGCGCAATCACTCCTTTCGGCTGGCATCCTGTCACATTGATCCATATATTCCCCTTTTTCTCGTCTGAGTAGGCTGATGTTTTCTCCCAATCAATATTTGAAAACGCTTCACGGCTTATAAAACCATCCTTCAGAACAGGGGCCTTTTTTACCAAACTGGCTCTCAACCTCTTTGGTATTGTCCTCCGCACGAAATTCAGGATATCCTTCTTTTTCTCCCCTGTCATGAAGCCAAACATCCTGCTGCCCCGGCCATTCTGTCTCTCGGCGAATCTGAGAAACCCTTCTTGGCTAAGCCACGTGTTGAGAAATATCTTCTTCCCATTGATACCCCCGTGGCCATGGTCCGACACTACGATGATGCTTACCTCGTCACCCAAGAATGTGATAAGATTGCCCATGGCTTTGTCGATCCGCTCATACAGGGAGGCAATAGCCTCTTTTAATACAACAGCCGCACCCTCTTCATAAAATGGATGATGGGGATCAGAATATCTCCAAAAGTAATGTTGAACTTGGTCTGTGAGTCTACATACATATACAAACAAGTCCCAAGGCTTATTCTCAATCAAGTACTTTAGCGTCCGCATCTGCACTTCGAAGGCATTTTGGATCTCCGCCAGAAAGTGCGTTACGCGTCCTTTTGCTATATAGTCTTTCACCCCCACCTCAATAACGTAATTGCCCACTTCTGCCATAATCTCATGGCTCAATGTTTTCGGATACATATAGTCGTCGGCACTCGAGGGGGCGTCCATGCCGGATATCACAAAGCCATTCACTTCTTCCGGAGGATAAGTGAAAGGAACATTTACAACACCAACTCTCTTTCCACAGTCGCTCAGGATACGCCACAGTGATTTTCCCCGGCGATGAGACGCATTAAGAAACTTGAGCCTGTATTCGCTCTTTACATGCTCGGTAAAATCAATAATGCCGTGTTTCCCTGGGTTCATTCCCGTCATAAATGATGACCATGCTTGCGCACTGAACGGATGAATCGTGGAAAGTAATTGACATCCGCAACCTTGTTGGATCAAACGCTCCAAGTTCGGAAGCCGCCCCTCCGCAATCAGCGGATCGATGATGTCGAATGTGGCCCCATCCAAACCTAGGACAAATACTTTCCCGAATTCTGTCGTCATGTCCTATTTACCCTTACCGTGACTTCTTTTGGAGTCGACCTTCCCACTGTGCAGAAGGAAGTCTCGGTCGAACCCTATTCTATATAGCCTAAATTCCTCAGCCTCTCAGCTATCTTGTCAGCCTCTTCCGTGCTATACCCAGAAAAACCTCCCGTGGCGGTTCGTTCATCTTCTTCGGAGGTGTCTATGCGTTTCACCGGATTGCCCATCAACTTTTCCGGGAGAAATGCCTCTTCCAAAACACGACCATCCATATCTTTTGGTACGGGAAGGCCTAGGAGATGGAGAACCGTAGGAGCAATATCGACAATTCTGGCGCCATCTATGACTGAACTTTCCTTTACTCCCATTCCGGCCGCTGCAAATATACCGGCCATCCGGTGGTGACCTGTAAACCGGATGTTTGTCAGATGGAAATGTAACTGGTCGCTAAAAATCGCTTCTTCCTGTTTTCCAAATCGCTGCACACTATGGTATCCAGCATCATCCCACTGAACCAGGAGATCGGCAGCCTGCGACACGCACGAACCGCTGTAAATCTCCTCCCTTCGGAAAACTCTTTTCACAACTTTTTGCCCGGTGTCCGGGTCCACAAGCTTCATCAAACTAGAGGAAATGGCATCCCGCAGCATCTCGTACTCTGCACCCCCGCCGACAATTCCCTCGGGTTCCCTGTTCTTCAAGTTAATATATATGTTTCCATACGAGCCCAGGGAGTAAGCCATTGTCTTCTCCCAATCAATAAGCGAGGAAAACATAACCCCCTCAATCTTGTCACGCACACCCGGGAAGAGACTCTTGAGGCGGCTCCGAGTATTCGTGGAAAGATGTCGCTTCAACAAAGAAAGCGTCTTGCTCAGGACGCTTCTAGCCAAGGACTGAGAAAGGGAATGGATTCTCTTGGAAACTCCCAGGTTCGTGGAGTTGGCAAAGGTGAGCCAACCATTTTCTTGCAGCCATTTGTTCAGGTTCACGACCGATCTTAGAGGGCCCGCACCGTGGTCAGACATGAGTATTAAGGTTGTATCATCTGGTAATCTGTCCTGAAGCTCACCCAAGACTTGGTCAATGTGACGGTATGTTTCGAGTATGGTGTCCCCGAATTCTTCAGCATCATTGCGATTGTGAAGAGGATGGGATGGATCCATGAACGACCAGAAGCAGTGTTGAGCAATATCTGTAGCGCTGAAAAGAACGGTAAAGAGGTCCCACGGCTTATTTTCCATAAGATAAAAAGTGAGTTCTGCTCGTTTATCTATCATGCGGTGCAGGTTTGACCGGAACTTCGCCAAGTCTTCATTCTCCTTCCAGTCCAAAATGGTAATAATGTAATCTCCCACATTCCGCTCGATTTCTTTCGCTAACTCTGGAGGGTACGTGTAGCCGTCTGTCTGTCCCGGCGCATCCATCCACGCAACCATATTTCCGTTGACGCGTTCCAACGGATAATTGTTGGGAATGTTAACAACGACCACGCGGCCCCCATGAGAACTGATAATGTTCCAAAGAGATTTGCCTTTGCGAGATAGGGAAGTATTCCACTCGATATCGTAGCTTCCAGGCTTTCTCTTGGCAAAGTCGAAGATCCCGTGCTTGCCCGGATTCTTCCCGGTAGCAAATGAAGCCCAGGCCGGGGTTGTAAGCGGAGGAAGCACAGACTCCAGCTTTCCATGACAACCCTGCTTTATAAGTCTTGCAAAGTTGGGCAACTCCATCTGCTCTACCCAGGGCGTAATGAGATCAAAAGTCGCCCCGTCGAGTCCCAAGACGAAGACCTTATGCTTGAAAGATCCTTCCATCGTTTAGGCTGTTGCTTCTTCCTTGTCTGCTCGCCCAATATCGGTTGTCTTCATGGCCACAACAATCAATTCGTCAAACTGCGGAATCTTAACCGTTCTCTTCATCAGATTCAAAGACCCCAAGACCTTTTCTAAATAGATCGGCAGGCTTGTGCTGTACCAGCCTAGTCTGTACAACAGATAAGGGACTGAGAAGAGTTTGTCTCCCCTGGTCACGCTGAGCACACGAAAGCCGGTATTATTGAGCATTCTTGTTAGTGTCTGGGATGAAAAAAAACAGTGATGCTCGGATTCCAAAAAAGCGTGCCACCTACTCCCTAAGATCACGGGTATAAAGCTATCCACATTGGGCGTCTCAATGAGGAGGACCGCACTGTCTTTCATGATTCGGTTGGCCTCTTTCAGGGTGTTTGCCGGAGATGGAAGATGCTCTATGAGGTTAATCATGGTAACCGCATCGAAGTAAGCACTCGGGAATTCAGCCTCCTTTAGGGTCCCACAGAAGATGTTTTTGGCTCCCACCCTCTTTCTGGCTTCTTCACTGATGCGTCTCCTCGGTTCCACGCCAACATAATCCACATTACTACCAACAAAATTGGCTAGAAAGAAGCCCCGGCCACATCCTACATCTAGCAAGTTTCCACCATTGAGATACCCCTCTATGATATGTTTTCGGCTTCTGAAATGCAACGTCCTGATCGCTTCTTCCTGGTTTATCACGTCTTCGTCATGTTTCCCGTGTTGCTCGGCCGTGCATTTCATCCTGCGGTATTTGAGTTCCCTATCTTCACTCTCCTCAAAATCGAGTGTCAGAAAGGACGTCTCCATCGGATTCACAAAGATGAGGCCGCACTTGCGGCACTTCACGATTCTCCTGTTTAGCCGATGGATATCCTTGAACGGCTCAAATTGGTCAAACCTACAAAGCTCGCAGGTCTTTCTTGTGTAGTAATCACTCATGAGGTCTTTCAATCTATGTAACCTAAACCTTTCAGTTTATCTCGGATATATTCCTGTTCTGATTCGTTGTAATAGGCAGATGTCGTCTTCCTATCTGAATCCCTGTCAACGCCATGCTGAATCGGATTGTTAAGAAGAAAAGTGTCCTGGATAATGTCTTCTATGATTCGGCCATCCATATCTCCAGGTATGCTTTCACCCAGAAGGTACAGAATCGTCGGAGCCAAATCGATAATTCGTGCTCCGTTAAATGCGTCTCGGTTCCTGACCATAGGGCCCCTGGCTATAAAGATACCGTCCACATGGTGAGTCCCTGACTTCTGAAGCGATGAGTAACCCGAGACATCGCTGAACTCGAGGCTCGAACCCAAAAGGCCGTTCCCCCCGCCACCGTACCCTCGTCGGGTATTGTATTCAAAGTCCTTCCAGGTGACCAGGAGATCGGGGGCTTTGCTAAGGCAGTCACCATGATAGAGTTCCTCGCGTTTGAATACCCTCTGGACAATCCTCTCTTCTGTGCTTGGATCTGTCAGACTTTCGAGTTGCTCCGCAATTTTCTGCCTGAGTTCTTCGTATTCCCTTCCGCGAGGTACAATCCCATCAGGAAATCTCCCCTCCAAATTTATAAAGATGTTCGTGGAGTCTATCCCCAGTGAAAACGCCTTTGTGCGAGGCCAATCAATGGTAGCCGTTGTCAGATAGGAGCGCATTTGGTCCCTGAGTCGAGGCATGCGAGAGATAATCCGATCCTTGAACCTGTTGGGAAAGTATTTCTGAAAGGCCAGGTGCAGGAATCGCGTTAATGTGTATGCTTTGCCGTCTGTCCGGCCATATGTTAGGTAGCCCTGTTCGTGAAGCCATTTGTCCATGAAGAATATTTTGCGGCAGGGAGAAAAACCATGATCAGACATGACCATGACGGTTTCATCCGTGCTGCAAAGATCAAGCAGTTCCCCCAACCCTTGGTCAATTCTTTCGTACACACTGACAATGGCCTCTTGTAGTATCTCGTTCCCCGGTGGTCTTATGCCGAATTCTTCTGGAAAGGCATAATGCCAGTAAAAGTGCTGGACGAGGTCTGTGGCCTCAAACACAACCACAAAGAGATCCCAGGATTCCTTGGCTTTGAGATATTTTGCCACTTTTAGTACGTAATCAAATTGTTCAAGAATCTCCTGAAGGTATGTCTCCGGCTTGGCTTTGTAGGGATTCCGGCGAAGTTTGTATTCTCCAAACTTCTGTGTAAGTTCGTCCAGAAGTTCGGGCGGATAGCAGAAATCCGAACGAGGACCGGGCGCATCAAGTCCAGCGACAAGACACCCATTGACCGCATTCGGGGGATAGGTCAAAGGAACATTTACCACGCAAACCCTTTTGCCAGCATGGCTCAGGACCTCCCATAGTTTCCTGCCCTGCACAAATCCTCCATTCACATAGTGCAGGTCATAGCTGTTCGGTTTGTGCTGGACAAACTCAAAGATGCCGTGCTTGCCTGGATTCTTGCCTGTCATGAAAGAAGCCCATGCCTGGGGGGACAATGGATGGATCGTCGATTCGAGGTCTCCCCATGCGCCCTCTTCCATCATTTCCCTCAGCGTGGGCAGCTTCCTTTCTTTCATCAACGGCCGGATAATCCTAAAGGTGGCCCCATCCAATCCGATTATAGACATTCGATCTCGCATTTTCGCAATTCCTATGGCTTGACCCAACTATGGAAACGGGTTATACATCTCATTGATCATATGACCATGAATCTCCGAGGGAGACATGCAATGCCAGAAGATAATCTGCACAACGACGATATGGATGATGAGGATGATGAGGAAGCTCTTGAAGAGTTCAGGATCACAGAGCTGACTCAACAAGATGATGATGAGCAAGAAGGCCCCGATGACATTGTTATAGAAGAAAGAACGATTGCCAGTTTGGCGGAAATCGTAGCTTTTGCCAGCAAGGCACGCAGGCCTATCAGTTTTGAACGATGTGTGATTAAGAGGGTTCGTCTTCATGCAGCTAGCGTTGATATATCCTTCGAAGACTCGCTTTTTACAGAGAAAGTCAATCTTGATAGGGCGGTGTTTACTGGAAAGCTCGACTTCTGGGACACATGCTTTGAGCAAGAAGCGGCATGCGGGGCAACTACCTTCAAAGAACAAGTCTCTTTTGAAGAGTGTCTTTTTCGCACTGGGGTCAATTTCGCCAGGGCTGTGTTTGAGAAAGAAGTAGCCTTCACAGCATGCGATTTTGAGGCAGACGTTAGATTCGACAACGCCACATTTGCAGCTGCAGCTGATTTTAGCGCTTCAACTTTTCGCGCTGAAATGAGTTGCCGCAATACGCAATTTAAAAAGCGAGTCAATTTAACAAATACGACCTTTGAAAAAAACCCTGACATGACTGGTTCCAACCTTGATGCAGGGCAAGAAGCAGAACAAACTGACGAAGAAGGTCCTGAAAGGCCATATAGAAAAAGGCCAATAAAGAGGGCTGAATTCAACCCCTGGCGCGAATTAGACAAAGTATCTAAAAAAACCATGTCCCGCCGACACCTCCTGCGCGGCCTTTTCAGGTTCTTGCCTTCCGACAAGGAAGAATAGTCGTCATCGCCACTTACACACACCCTTATTGCTCGCAAAAAACGGGCCAAAAAACAGTATTTTGTTAATCGGGCAAAGAACAGCTAATAATATATAAAACATCCTGGAAGAGGAACCGCTTTTCATCCCTTCCAATGGATCCGCGGTCGAAGGTTCCCCGTACCGATTCATAGGGACTTCGGGGAGCTTCAATTCCCACCTACGGACAGGTAATGGGCTTAAGCACATGCAGTTTCCTCTTGTTGCTAGCTACGCCGTTGATCGTGACCCAAACTTTCCTATCCCTGTAAATATCGTAACCCTCAAAGAACGTACATCCGTAACCTGGAACCACGAAGATGATCTTCAGGTTACTCCAGAGCTTTATTCTGTTGCTGGTTCCATCATACGTCTTATTCGCAAAATGGACGATGATATCGTCCGGGGTGTCACCGAAGTTATGGCCTATAATTCTGATCCTCTTCTTAGGCTCCTGAGAATCGGGTTTCAGCTTCTTGATATAGGGAACCCCGTACGTATCCACGCTGATATAGTCCGTCTTGGTTATGGTATCTGGCCCATCTGCATTCGTTGCTGTGAGCGACACCGTGTAGTTGGCGACCCCATAATAGGTATGCGTTGGGTTCCTCTTGGTGCTGGTCTTGCCGTCACCAAAGTCCCACAACCACGCAAAGGGAGCGCCAGTTGAGCTGTCCAGAAAGTAAACCGTTAATGGGGCATCACCAAAATCTGGACTACCTGTAAAATTAGCGAAATGTTGCACATCGATGTAGTTTGTCTTTGTTTCCATATCTATGCCATCAGGCCCGTCTGTTGTTAAAGAAACCGTGTATTGATTGGCCACGTTATAGACGTGGGAAGGATGCTGCTCAGTACTCGTATTACCATCGCCAAAATCCCAAAGCCAGTCTGTGACCGTCCCTGTGGATTGATCGGTGAATTGGACAGTTAAGGGTAAGATGCCCGAAGTTGGATCAGCGGTGAAGTTTGCTTGGCTGACTTGCGTCGCAGCGCAGACCGTAGACGTCTCAACAGCAGTATCAAAGGGGTCAAGGCTGGTGATCGACGGAAGGAGGTAGGTATTCAGAACGAGCGCGCTTGTGTCCACAGGCACAACAGCTGTATCGGTCACCGTGGCAGCACTCGTGCCCATGGCAATACACCCAGGGATTTCTCCGGTGAGGTTAACGCTCAGCACCCAGATGTCAGGGAAATTGGCGTACCCTTCTCCGAAGGATTCTGTCCAGCCGGCCACCACATACCCGTCGGCAGACTGCCGCAAGTGCAGAGCTTGCTCATTCCAGCTGCCTCCGTAGGTTTTCTCCCATGCTATGGTTCCGTCGGCATTCAGTTTCAGTAGCCAAATGTCATAGTCACCTTGACCAAAAGAAGTCGTGGACCCTGCCACAACGTAGCCACCGTCAAGTGTAAGCACAATGGAAGAAGCACCTTCCAACCCGACGCCACCATAGGTCTTCTGCCACGCCACGGTCCCGTCCGCATTCAGCTTTAACACCCACATACCCGTGCCACCATCACCCGCGACAATGTATCCACCATCAGTGGTCTCTTCAATGGCATTTGCCCGGTTCCACCCACCGTCGTCATAGGTCTTCTGCCAGGCAACGGTCCCATCGGCATTGAGTTTCAGAATCCAGAAATTGAAGTTCCCCTCACCAGCAACAACATAACCACCGTCCTGGGTTTCTTGAACGGCATAGGCTCGGTCATAACCGCCTCCCAAACTGTATGTTTTCTGCCATTCCGCATTGCCATTGATCCCAAGCTTGAGGACCCAGAAGTTATAGCGATTACCTGGGTTACTCTCCCCTGCCATGACATATCCACCATCTGAAGTCTCCTGAATGGCGCTGACACGCTGGAAATCAATGTCGCCAAAGAGCCTCTCCCATTCGGGATTCCCCTCCGAATCGAGTTTCAAGAGCCAAATATCAGGATGATAGCCATCGCCATAAGTGTACGTGTCACCCGCCACAATACACCCACCATCTGCTGTGACCTGAACCGATTTTGCATAATCACCCCTAACTCCGTTAAAAGCCTTCTCCCACCGGATCGTCCCGTCAGAATTGAGCTTCGATATCCACAAGTCGGTCCCTAGTGCAGCCCAACCCGCTACGATAAATCCGCCATCCGCAGTGGGCTGTATGGTCCTGGCACGATCGTTGCCAAAGTCGCCCGCAGAACCGAACGTCTTGGCCCACCAAGTTTCGTCTCCCACGTGGATATGGTCAATCCTTTCCTTCAAATCCGAGCCGTTGGGGCCCGTAACTGTGAAGCGAACCGTATAATAACCATTACCGATATACTGGTGACTTGGGTTTTGCTCGGTGCTTGTATACCCGTCACCAAATTCCCACAGATAGTCAGTCACGACACCCATGGATTGATCTGTGAACTGAACGTCAACGGGCCTCGTACCGCTGGTTGGGTTCGCCGCAAACTCGGCTACAGGTCCCGAACTCACGTCAATGTAATCAATCCTCTCCTTCATGTCCGAACCCGCAGGCGCTGACACGGTCAAGCGCACCGTATATAAGCCTGCAGACAGGTACGCGTGTACGGGGTGCTGTTCGGTGCTGGTATTGCCATCTCCGAACTCCCAATAATAATCAGCTACGGTGCCGATGGAGAGGTCTGTAAAATGAACATCCGTATTCCTGGCCACTCTTGTAGGATGAGCCATAAAGTCGGCTATAGGTGGTGCCTCATCCACGTGAATGTAGTTGATCTTGCTTCTGAAGTCCGTCCCACCAGGTCCTGTCACCGTCAACGTGACCGTGTAGTCTCCTGGCAAATGATAATCGTGCTTCGGACTCTGCATGGTGCTCACGTGGCCGTCGCCGAATTCCCAGTAGTAGCTATCAATGACACCCGTAGATAGGTCGGTGAATTCTACTCTGAGAGGTCGCATCCCGCCAGTCGTGTTGGCCGTAAAGTCAGCCACAGGCGGCTCGGCTCCTATAGTGATATAATCAATCTTCCCTCGAAATTCTGTACCGCCAGGGCCCGTGACCGTCAATTTCACTGTGTAGTCTCCACCCTCACCCTCTTGATATTCGTGGGAAGGGTGTTGCTCGGTACTCGTGTTGCCGTCACCAAAGTCCCACAACCACCCTGTAATTAAGCCAGTAGATAGGTCGGTGAATTGGACTGTTAAGGGAGCATCGCCGGCAGTCGGGTCACCCACAAAGTCGGGTTCAGGTGGGAGTTCGCCGACATGAATATAATCCACCCTGCCCTTCACATCTGACCCACCAGGACCACTGACAGTCAGTACCACGGTGTAATCGCCGCCAGCTTGGTATTCATACACAGGATTCTGTTCTGTACTTGTCCCTCCGTCACCAAAATCCCAGTACCAGTCTGTCACGGTCCCTAAGGAAAGGTCTATAAATGTAACTGAAAGAGGAAGTGTACCGCTCGTGGGATTGGCATCAAAATTGGATAATGGCGGTGCCTCACTGATTAATATATAGTCCGTCCTTTTTCTAACGTCCGATCCACTAGGCCCCGTAACCGTCAATGCAACTGTATAAGTTCCAGCATTATTGTACGTAAAAGTGGGGTTTTGTTCCGTGGAGTCTGTCGTTCCGTCGTTGTCAAAATCCCATAGCCAGCTGTTAATGGTTCCTGTTGATTGGTCCGTAAACATGACGTTCAGCCCAGCGGAGCCGCTAGTGGGGCTGGCGCTGAAGTCGGCTGTCAGTGGAATGGCGCTAACATGGATATAGTCCGTCATCTGTATCACGTCAGAACCGCTAGGGCCGGTTACTGTCAACTTGACCGAGTACGTTTCGGCACTGTTGTATGTGTAACTTGGATTTTGTTCCGTGGAATCCTCGGTGCTGTCGTTATCAAAATCCCAGGACCAGGTGTCGAGGGTTCCTGTCGATTGGTCCGTAAACGTGACGCTTAGCGGAGCCACACCGCTAGTGGGGCTGGCGCTGAAGTCGGCTGCGGGTTCGGTTCTCACGTTTATGTAGTTCGTCTTCTGCTTTATGACACCACCACCAGGTCCGGTGACTGTAAGAGTCACGGTGTACGTGCCTGGGTTAGTATAAATCGTTGAGGGGTTTTGTTCCGCGGAGTCCTCTGTTCCGTCGCTATCAAAATCCCATGACCAGCTGTCAATGGTTCCTGTTGATTGGTCCGTAAACGTGACGCTTAAGGGAACAACACCACTCGTCGGACTTGCACTGAAATCTGCCACAGGGGGCTCCTCGGTCGCCTGGATATAATCCACCTTGCCTCTCAAGTCTGAACCGTTGGGACCCGTAACAGTTAGCTTGACCGTATAGTTCGCCTGGCTCTGATACTGATGAACAGGATTTCGCTCCGTACTGGTTTGCCCGTCGCCAAACTCCCAATAATAGTCCGTGATCCCGCCCGTGGACAGGTCACTGAATTGCACCGTGAGAGGCACGGCGCCGCTAGTCGGGCTTGCCGTGAATTGAGCCACGGGCGAAACAGCGCTCTCACCAACTGTGATATAGTCAATCCTCGTGTCAGTATCCGAGCCCCCGAGGCCCGAGACCGTCAGCCTCACAGCATAGTCTCCGCCCACAAAGTACGTGTAGAGCGGATTTTGCTCGGTAGAGTCCTCCGTGCCGTCGTTGTCAAAATCCCAGGACCAGGTGTCCACGTCTCCGGTGGAGGCATCGGTAAAGGTCACCGCCAGCGGCGCGATACCGTACGTGGGATCGCCGGAGAAATCTGCTAACGCTGGTTGATAGACCGTGATGTAATCCGTCTTGGTATTGGTGTCAGAGCCCCCTAAGCCAGACGCGGTCAAGCTCACCGTATAGGTCCCCGGTACGTTGTACGTATAGAGCGGATTTTGCTCCGTGGAGTCCTCTGTGCCGTCGTTGTCAAAATCCCAGGACCACGTGTCCACGTCTCCGGTGGAGGCATCGGTAAAGGTCACCGCCAGCGCCGCCGGGCCACTTGCAGGTATGGCAGAGAAGTCCGCTGCCACAGGGGTGTAGACGGTGATGTAATTGGTCTTCGTGTTGGTGTCAGAGCCGCCCAAGCCGGATGCTGTGAGAGCGACCGTATAAACCCCTGGCGAGCTGTACGTATAGAGCGGATTTTGCTCCGTGGAATCCTCGGTGCCGTCGTTGTCAAAATCCCAGGACCACGTGTCGATGTCTCCCGTGGAGGCATCGGTAAAAGTCACCGCCAGGGTGCCTATGCCGCTTAGCGGTGTCGCAGAAAACTCCGCCACAGCTGGGTTATAAACCGTGATGTAATTGGTCTTGGTATTGGTGTCAGAGCCCCCTAAGCCAGACGCTGTCAGGCTCACCGTGTAGGTGCCCCCTGTGGTATAGGTATAGACCGGGTTTTGCTCAGTAGAGTCCGCTGTGCCGTCGTTGTCAAAATCCCATGACCACGTATCGATGTCTCCTGTTGAGAGATCCGTAAAGGTCACTGCCAAGGGCGCAATACCCGTTGCGGGACTGGCAGAAAACTCTGCTGCGGCTGGCGTGTAAGCCGTGATGTAATTGCTCTTGGTTGTACTGCCGCCGCCACCAGGACCAGAGACCGACAACTTCACCGAATAGGTCCCAGGGGTGTTATACGTATAGACCGGGTTTTGCTCAGTGGAGTCCTCGGTGCCGTCATTGTCAAAATCCCATGACCACGTGTTGATGGATCCGGTGGACTCGTCCGTAAAGGTCACTGCCAGCGGCGCAATACCACTTGTGGGCGCAGCAGAAAAGTCAGGCACCACGGACTGATAGGCCTGGATGTAGTCTGTTCTCGTCTGGGTGTCTGAGCCCCCAAGGCCTGACACGGTCAGGCTCACAGTGTAGGTGCCCGGGGTGCTGTATGTATAGAGCGGGCTTTGCTCGGTAGAGTCCTCGGTGCCGTTGTTGTCAAAATCCCAGGACCACGTATCGATGTCTCCTGAAGACGCATCCGTAAAGGTCACTGCCAGCGGCGCGAGTCCACTCAAAGGCGTGGCCGTAAAGCTCGCTACAGCCGGGTCATAGACCGTCATGTAATCGGTCTTGGTATTGGTGTCTGAGCCCCCAAGGCCTGACACACTCAGGCTCACCGTGTAGGTCCCTGGCGTGCTGTACGTATAGAGCGGGTTTTGCTCCGTGGAATCCTCGGTGCCGTCGTTGTCAAAATCCCAGGACCACGTATCGATGTCTCCTGTTGAGAGATCCGTAAAGGTTACCGCCAGGGGCGCAATACCCGTTGCGGGATTGGCAGAAAACTCTGCTGCGGCTGCCGTGTAAGCCGTGATGTAATCCGTCTTGGTGACAGAGTCTGCGCCACCAGGACCGTCCACGGATAACGTCACCGTATAGGTGCCTGGCGTGTTGTACGTATAGAGCGGATTTTGCTCCGTGGAGTCCTCTGTGCCGTCGTTGTCAAAATCCCAGGACCACGTGTTGATGTCGCCTGTGGACAGATCCGTAAAGGTTACCGCAAGCGGTGCTGGACCGCTGGTGGGGGTAGCTGAAAAATCAGTCCCAGCCGGGTTGTAAACCGTGATGTAATCCGTCTTGGTATTGGTGTCAGAGCCCCCTAAGCCAGACGCTGTCAAGCTCACCGTATAAACCCCTGGCGAGCTGTACGTGTAGAGCGGATTTTGCTCGGTAGAGTCCGCTGTGCCGTCGTTGTCAAAATCCCAGGACCAGGTGTCCACGTCTCCCGTGGAGGCATCGGTAAAGGTCACCGCCAGCGAGGCCGGACCACTTGTCGGCGTAGCTGAAAAGTCTACAGATGCCGCCGTGTAGACGGTTATATGATCGGTCTTGGTCGCAGTGTCAGAGCCCCCTAAGCCAGACGCGGTCAAGCTCACCGTATAGGTACCCGGTACGTTGTACGTATAGAGCGGATTTTGCTCCGTGGAGTCCTCTGTGCCGTCATTGTCAAAATCCCAAGACCACGTGTCAACATCGCCTGTAGATGTATCCGTAAACGTGACAGCCAATGGTGCTATGCCGCCTCTCGGCGCGGCCGAGAAATCTGCTGATGCGGGCACGTACACCGTGATATAATCCGTCTTGCTGACCGAGTCCGAACCTCCCGGACCTGAAATCCACAAGGCCACGGTGTAGGTACCTGGCGTGTTGTACGTATAGAGCGGATTTTGCTCCGTGGAGTCCGCTGTGCCGTAATTGTCAAAATCCCATGACCACGTGTCAACATCACCCGTGGAGAGATCCGTGAACGTTACTGCCAGCGAGGCTGGGCCACTCGTTGGTGTGGCAGAGAAGTCTGCTGAGGCTGGCGTGTAGACAGTAATGTAGTTAGTCTT
>JBFEUB010000070.1:0-15148 GCA_041547605.1 Desulfobacteria bacterium | reverse complement strand
GTTGAAGAAACCCATCATAAGGCCAACAGTGATGAAACCTGCGCAGGGCAGGACGAAATAAAGAAGCGGCCCGAAGCCGAGGATATCAATCCCCAGGAGTTTGCCCTGTCCCAACAGTTCCCGCACGAAGCCAAGGGTCATCATTGCAAACATGAACCCAAGGCCCATGCCAAGGCCATCCCAGAAGGATTTGCCAAGCGGTTCCCTGCAAGCGAACATCTCCAAACGCATGGTGATGATGGCAAAGGCCACAATCAGTCTCACAAACATTCCCATTGCCTTATAGGCCACAGGCACGTAGGCGGCGAGGACAAGGTCAATGACCGTCACCCATGTGGCAATCGTGAGCGTGTACGTGGGAATCCGGATCTTGGGATGGATGTAATTCCGAACGAGCGAGATGGTACAACTGGAGCAGACCTGCACGAACAGAACCGCTGTTCCCAAAAGGATACCGTTCATCACACTCGTGCTGATACCCACCGCCGGGCACATGGAAAGAGCCAGTTTGAAAATCGGGTTCTCTTTCAATATGCCATCTACAAAGAGCTGTTTGTTTGTTTTCTCCTTGATAGCCAATTTCTTTCTCCTTACGCAAAACCTTGTGTTTACAAACCGCAATAAACTCTAAAACGCAGTGTGAACCGCTTCTTTCTCGAGCACACTGTCCAGTTTGCCGATGCGGTAGGCGAACTTCTTGGCAACGTTCTTCACGCCGTCTGTGACGGCCTTACTGGAAATCGTTGATGCGGTAATGGCGTAAATGTCCGCATCCTTGTATTTGTTCCGGATCTCCGCAATATCTTCTTCCGTAAACATCCCCTCTGCCCACTTGCTCTTCTCGAGATACTTTTTGTACTCCACGGGCAGGGGCTCCTTAATTACCTTCAGAGTCTGCAGCTTTTCATAAGTCTTGCCCTTGAACTGATTCTTGAAGTACTCCTCTTCAATATTCTTACCCAGCCCTGCATCCTCTTCGTGTTCCATGATCTCCAGACCAAGAAGCTCGAAATTAGGATCCATGGCCACCAGCGCGTGAATAAAAGTCCTAAAGCCTGGGAATTTTCCCGGCAAAACGTAGCCGAGTCGTTTGCCCCCGGCTGTAGCGATAACTGCGGCATCGGCGTAAGAAAAAACTTTGGGCGGCGCCAAGATTTGTTGCAGGGCCTTGTCCCGATCTTGAGCTTCTTCTGCCTTCTCTGCCGAAACAGGCACTTCAAGCTTTTCTACGAAGTTTCCCTTCAGGTCGATGAGGACCATCTCATAGGCCTCTTCGCTCCCCTTTTCCACCGGAACCAAGTATCCCAGAAACTTCTTGTCCCCATCCTCCACAATATAACGATACACGTTTAAAAATTTGAGGTCTGACGGGGCAGGATTGTCCTTTCCAAAACCAAGAAGACCAATCATGGCGTTCTGGACATTCATATGATGGTTGTGTTTCTTGGCCTTGGCCGTCACCGTGTAGGCCAGCCCCATGGCCGAGGCCGCTATCACACAGGAAATGGTCAACGCGAACGTGATCTTAATAATTTGATTCATCTCTACGCACCTTCTTCTGGTTCGGGAGCAAAACGTTTGGGTTTGAACCAACGGTTCAGGGCGGGTGACAAGGGGTTCATCAGCAAAATGGCATAGCAGACCCCTTCTGGATAGCCTCCCTTTAACCGGATCAGGACAGTGAGGGCACCGACGCCCACACCAAAGATAATTTTTCCCGGTACCTGAGTCGGAGAGGTCACATAATCCGTGGCCATGTAAAAGGCCCCTAAGATGACGCCTCCGGAAAGTACAGCCAACAAGGGGTTGCCCGTGAAGAATTTTTCCCCGCCAAAGATCCAGGTCAACAAAGCAACAGACACAATCACAGACACAGGGATATGCCACGTGATATACCGCTTGTAAATCAAGTAACAACCACCCAAAATAAGTAACCAGGCAGCAGTCTCAGCAATGCAGCCGGGCCTCCAGCCGAAAAAGAAGTCTCGATATATCACGGACAGGGATCCAAACCGTTCGATTACGGCCGCCATTCCGTAATGCTTGAGGACATAGAGGGGAGTAGCCATAGACACTGCGTCCACCCCTGGTCCCATATATTTGAAGACCGAGGCATCCCGAATAGGCGGAAGCCACGCCGAAGTCATGGCCACCGGATAGGTAGCTACCAGAAAGGCCCGGCCGATGAGGGCGGGGTTGAACATGTTGTAGCCGAGCCCGCCCATGAGCACCTTTGTTACGTAGATTGCCACTACCCCGCCCAAGATCGGCATCCAGTAAGGCACGCCAGGCGGGATAACATAGGCCAGCAGCACCCCCGTGATGACCGCGCTGCCATCCTTGATAGTGTCTGTAGACCGCCCAAGGGCCCTGTTGGCCACATACTCAGTCCCCACGCAGCTCAACACACTGATCAATGTAATAATCAGTGTCTGAAAGCCAAAAATGAAGACAGACAAAATAAGGGGGGGCATCAGGCAGGCCACAACCGTCCACATGATCTTGGACACGCTCTCCTTGCTCTTGAAGTGAGGCGAAATCGACACATACAATTCTGGCGCGACTGCCTCTGGCGCGATCGCCTTTTCTTCCTTTTCTGTCGCTGGGATTGCCTTCTCTACTTCTTCAACGGTGGTTGCTTCTGATTCGGTCATACTAATCCTCTTGATTATTTTTTCTTGGCTTCCCTAAGATCGTTCTTGGCCATGGTCATAAACTGGACCAAGGGCCGCTTTGCCGGGCAGACATACGCGCAGCTGCCGCACAAGAAACAATCATCCACACCAAATTCTTCGGTATCTGCGCCACGCCCCGCCTCAATGTATCTGCTGACTTCATTCGGCTCAAGTCCCATGGGGCAGACATCCACGCAAAAACCACATGAAACGCAGGGCAAATGTGGCTGGGTATCGATCTCATTTTCTGCGAGGAAGAGCACACCTGAGGTCGTCTTGGTTATTGGTATATCCAGCGTTGACACAGCAAATCCCATCATGGGGCCTCCCATGACCACCTTGGCAAGGTCAGGTGTGGTCCCTCCCAGATAGTCCACGATGTCAGAAAGGCTAGTTCCCACTTTTACCATGACATTGGCCGGTCGCTTGATTCCTTTGCCTGTGAAGGTGACGATCCTTTCATATAGGGGTTTACCGAGCGCCACAGCGTCATAGACAGCCTTTGTGGTGTACACGTTTTGAAGTATGATGCCGATGACCGATGAGCGGACACCCGATGGCCGCGCCCTACCGGTTACTGCCTGCATGATCTGGTCTGCTGAGCCTTGGGGGTACTGGACCCTGAGGGGCTTCACCACGATGTTGTAACCATGCTTTGATGGGTCTTCCGCAATGGTCTTCTTTAGGATCTCTATAGCATTCGGCTTGTTGTTCTCAACACCAATGGCACAATAATTGATGCCAAGAATCTTCAACATGATCTTGGCCCCTTCAACAATATCTTTCGGGTACTCCAGCATGACGCGGTGATCGCTGGTAAGATATGGCTCGCATTCGGCTCCGTTTAGAATCAGCGTGTCGAGTTTCACATCCGGGCGAACATCCAGTTTAAACCCGGCAGGAAACCCTGCGCCACCCATGCCTATTACGCCAGCATCTTTGATCTTCGCGAGCATTTCTTCTCTGGAGAAGCTCGTCCAGTCCACAGGAGAATACGTTTTGGGCTCTGCCTCAGGATCGGCCTCGATCGCCAGCGCGGAGGCGTTCCCCACCAGGGGGTGAAGCGCGTTCTGAACGCCTTTCACTGTGCCGCTCACGGGGGCGTGGAGGGGAGCACCGAGCTTTTCAACGGATGCAACCACATCCCCCTCAGTGACCTTATCCTTTTTCTTCACTAAAGGCTTGCACGGCGCCCCTACATGTTGTTTCAAAATAAGGCGCACCCGCTTAGGGGTCGGCATAACCTCTGAAGTCAGGTTTTCGGTCAGTCCCTTACTTTCTGGAGGGTGGATTCCTCCCATTGGAAAGGTTGACAATGTTTCAGTACTCATAAGCTCTCCGATCTCAATGCAGTGGTTTTTGATCTAAGCAATAGTTGAAGGTAACCTTATTCTGAAGCACGTACAAATTGCATAGGGTGGTATTTGTGAAGTCAATAATCTCAAGAAGTTGGCACCCTATAGTAGGGCTTCTGTCCAAAGGAAAACGTCACTCCCCATATCTTTTTGAGGCTGATTTGTCAAGAGATTTTTGCAGCCCCCTTGGAGAAAGCGTACAGATCTTAAGCCATGTGTCCGGGGCCTCAATCAAAAGCTAAACCTGAAGCAACTATGGGAAGTCGCATCAAATTTCTTCTTGACATGCATGCCTTGTTGTCATATAGGGCATGCGACTCTTTTGCGTTTCGCGAGCTACCTCTCTTCGATGTTTCCGCTGATATAAGGACGGCGATTTTGCGTTGTTCAGTGTCGGTATATTCTGCAAGTACCACGCATACCCCACCACCTCACACTTGCAAATCCGTTGGCAACCCAGCGTTTCAACGATGTGGGTTGAGGGAAAGGAACGTGAGATAAGATGACCTCGAAGAATGAACAGACGTTGGCATTTGCCCTTGCGGCAATCTTCCTTGCTGTAGGTGTTGTCTGCTACGCGGCTTTTCCGACCAAGGTCCCTGAAGAACCTGTGAGACTCATGTTAAAGACGACCGCGGGAAGCGTTTTTTTTGATCACAAGACCCATACCGCTGACGAGGGGTATGGGTTTGCCTGCGACGATTGCCATCACGAAGAACAGGAAGATTCCAAATCATGTAGTGGTGAAGATTGCCATGGCCCAGACAGCGATCCCAAAAGGGGTGACGCCCTGCACGCAAACTGCAAAGGTTGCCATGAGGACAGCGGGGCCGGTCCGGTTGAGTGTTCAGCATGCCATGTCATGAGATAGTGGGCGATAGAGAAATCCAAAGACAAAGGGTTGCGCTATGATTAAAAGATCATTTTGGGGTTTGGCGAAACCGAGGTTAAACTACAGTGTGACGGTAGGGGCTGTTGAAGAGCTTCCGGTTCCAAGCAAAGTCATCCTGCTCTTAAAAGAGCCGCAAAACGGTGGGCGCGGTAACGGGCTCAAGGTTGGCGATAGTGTGAAGACAGGCCAGAGGCTTTCCGCATCCCCTGAGGGCGCGGAGTACGTGATCTCATCGGTCACTGGCACCATATCGGACATTGCTCCATACGTGGGAATGCTTGGACAGAAATGCAAGGCCATTACGATCGATGCCAGCGGCCAGGATGATTGGGATGATTCGTTCAGCAAAGAACCCACCCTGGACGCTGCTTTGAAGTTTTTTGAATATGCTCCAGGAAACCCATCTTTCAAGGCGTTTGCTGACCCTGAAAAGAGCATAGGCACCATTGTCATTAATGGAATGGATCAGGATTTACTCCTCACAGCAAACCAGTATGTGGTTCAAAATGAAGCGGCTGACATCAAAGGCGGTGTTGACGCCCTCAAGAAGATGACGGGCGTCGACCGCATCGTTATCACGGTGCCCGAAAACCTGGTTCAGCAGGCGAGTAACACCGGTGCGGACGTGAGGTCAGTGAACGCCACTTACCCCAGCAGTCTTCCTCACATGATCATGAAGGACGTGCTTGGCCAAGTAGTCTTGGCCGGCGACACCGTTGAGGATGCAGGCGTGGCTTTTATGTGTGCTGAGGCCATGGCAGCATTAGGTACCGCCTTTCAGACCGGCCGGCCCCGCGTGACGAAGATTGTCACGGTGGTGGGGAAAGATGGCAAGACCACAAATGTCAGGACAAGAATAGGTACACCCTTAAAGGATGTGCTTCAAGCCTGCAATGTGTCGCCCAATGATCGGGATCGTATCATCATGGGAGGACCTATGACAGGGGCGGCTGCCCATTCTGAAGAGCTCGGGGTTGAACCTGGCACGGACGGGATTGTGGTGCAGGACGAAGCCAACAGCGCCCAGGTTACAGACTATCCCTGCATCAACTGCGGAGAATGTGTCAGGATCTGCCCGGTTAAGATCCCTGTCAACATGCTCGTCAGGTTCTTAGAAGGACGCTTTTATGAAGATGCCAGGGCGCTTTACGACCTGGATTGCTGCATTGAGTGTGGGTTGTGTTCTTATGTGTGCATATCCAGAATACCAATTTTTCAGTATATCAAGCTGGGAAAATACGAACTTAGCCTGATCGAAATCGCGGAGGCAGCAAATGAGTAGTAAAAAGGGATTTATCCCCCACGATCTATTTCCGTGGAAACCGGCCAAGGTGTCAGGCAAGGCGCCACAAGAGAAACTCATCGTGGCTCACGCCCCCCATTGGCACGACGGCAGCAAGATATCTACCAAGAATTACAACATCATGATTGCCGCGCTTCCAGCTGTTTTGTTTGGCATTAGCCAGTACGGCGCACCCGCTCTCGGGGTGATTGCCCTTGCCATGGGCTCTGCCATGGTCTGGGAACTGATCATGAATCTTGCCATGGGAAAGCCCTGGTCCATTGGCGACGCCAGCGCTGCGGTCACCGGGCTCCTCTTGGGTATGCTGATGCCGGCGACTGCCCCGTGGTGGGTCATTGCGTTGGGGACATTCATTGCCATCATGGTGGGAAAGCAGATATTTGGGGGCATCGGATTTAATCCGCTGAATCCGCCGCTCCTTGCCCTGGCGATGCTTGTCATCTCGTTTAAGGGCGTCTTTGATTTTGATGAAGCCCTTCGGCACTATGACATAGGCTTTGCCATGGCTTACCCCCTCGGACAGCTGAAATATTTCGGGACCGCGGCAGCAGGCAAATTTAGCGTGGGTGATCTTTTCATGGGGAAACAGGCCGGAGCCGTGGGATCGACATTTGGACTTGGCCTCATCGCGGGCGGTATTTACCTTATGGTAAGAGGATATATCCGATGGGAGATTTCCCTGTCCTTCCTGGCCGGGGTCTTTGTGACAGCACTTCTGTTCAACATTCTGGGCGATTCGACCAAATATGCCGGCCCATTCTTCCACCTGTTTACTGGTTACACGTTGGTTGCAGCCTTTTTCCTGCTACCAGAGGACTCTTCCTCTCCGGCAAACTTCCTACCGATGCTTCTCTTTGGAGCGCTCGCCGGACTTTTGACTGTGCTTATAAGAAACATCGGGGCTTATGTGGATGGTGTTCCTTTCTCTATTCTGCTTATGAATCTTGCTAACCCACTCCTTGATAAGATCAGACCCAAAGCGATTGGAAAGGTGGTAGAGAATGCGTGATATCATCAGAATGATAGTGGTCCTTGCCGTTCTGGGGGCTCTTTCTGGGGGAGGCCTGGCCTTCGTCAAGAAAAATACCGAGGCGAAAATCGAATACCAGCAGCTCAAGTTTGTAAAAGGACCTGCCATCCAGGAAATCATGGAAGGATGCACCAATGATCCCATTGTGGATCGTTTTAAGGTCCAGGATGGTGAGGTAGAGAGAAGCTTTTACGTTGGGGTATTCGATGGCAAGGCCAATGCCGTTGCCTACGAAGCAGAAGGCAAGGGTTTTGGAGGCGTGATCGGCCTTATGGTGGGCGTGAATCTTGAGACGGATGAATTGCTGGGCATGGGGGTTACCACGCACTCTGAAACGCCTGGCCTCGGCGCCAGGGCCAAGGATGACCCATCTTTTCGGGCCCAGTTTAGAGGCATGTCACTGACCCAGCCTTTTAAAGTAAAGACCGATGGGGGAGACGTCGACGCCGTGTCAGGCGCCACCATCACGTCTAGGGGCGTGTGTGCAGGTATGAGCAAAAGCGCGGAATTCTATAAGAAATTAAAACCGCAAATTATTGAAAAGGCTGCAGCCTTTGCAAACTAGGGAGAGAAGCAGATGAGTGAAGTTAGCCTTGCTCAAGAGTTTACCAAGGGGCTATGGAAGGAGATTCCGCCATTTCGATTGGTGCTGGGGTTGTGTCCCACGTTGGCGGTGACCAAGGCCTTTGAGACAGGATTTGGGATGGGGCTTGCCCTGACTTTTGTCCTGGTGTGCTCAAACATCCTTGTCTCCCTGGGTCGCAAGATGATACCCGCCAAGGTAAGGGTGCCATGTTTTATTATCATCATTGCGACGTTTGTGGTCATCGTTGAATTGGTTATGCAGGCTTACACGTATCCACTTTTTCTGAAGCTTGGAATTTTCATCCCCTTGATCGTGGTCAACTGTATTGTCTTGGGCCGGGCTGAAGCCTTTGCATCCAAGCAGGGAATTGTTGCCTCCATCGCGGACGGTCTTGGTATGGGCATAGGGTTTACCCTCTCTCTATCGGTCCTGGGATCGATCCGCGAAATCTTTGGCGCAGGGACATGGCTTGGCAAGGCAGTTTTCGGGGCGTCCTTCCAGCCCTTTACCTTCATGGTTGAAGCCCCTGGGGCCTTTGTATGCCTGGGTCTGATGCTGGGCATCATGAATTTGGTGGGAAAAAAGTAATATAGACAAAGGAGACATCAGATGGGAGATTATATCTTACTTGCCGTAGGCGCCATCCTGGTTAATAATATTTTACTTATCCAGTACCTTGGAAACTGCCCCTTTCTGGGCACATCCAAGAGAATGGACACTGCTGTGGGGATGGCTATGGCCGTGGTCTTTGTCCTTGCCATGGCAGGAATTGTAACGTGGATTGTATTCAAGGTCGTCCTGAAGCCGTTGGGACTTGAATACATCCGGACCCTCGCCTTTATTCTTGTCATCGCAGCTCTGGTCCAATTTGTGGAACTTTTCCTCAAGAAGAGTATTCCAGCCCTTTATGCTGGCCTCGGCATCTTCCTACCGCTGATTACGACCAACTGTGCAGTTTTTGGCGTGTGCATCATCAATATCGACAACGAATATGGCTTTCTTGAAATGCTTATTTCCTCTATCGCCTATCCACTCGGTTTTGGGCTTGCCCTGGTTTTGTTTGCAGGATTGCGTGAGCGCATCATCATAGGTAGGGTACCCACCCCAATGCAGGACACAGCCATCGGGCTGGTTACGGCAGGGTTTATGTCCCTTTCCTTTTTGGGCTTTAAAGGGATGATTTAGGAACAGCTCATTATTAACGGTTACTCTAAATGAGGTAGAAAATGATAGAAGCAATCATTGGACCCTTGGTTGTCATGACTGTGTTGGCGGCGATTTCAGGAACGTTGCTAGGAATTGCCTCCAAAGTATTTTATGTATGGGAGGACCCCCGCATTGCAGAAGTCTCCAATGTCCTGGCCGGGGCAAACTGTGGCGGATGTGGCTATACCGGCTGTGATGCGTGCGCCGCAGCCATTGTAGAGGGCAGAGCCCCCGTTACTGCCTGCATTGTCGGCGGGGCAACCTCTGCACAGAAGGCTGCTGCTATCATGGGGATGGAAGTCGGTGCCGCCGAATGCCCCGTTTCTGAAAACACATGTACAGGCGGATTTCGAGCCCCTGATAAACACTACTATATGGGAGTCCAAGATTGTAGGGCGGCATATCTGCTTTACGCAGGGGGCAAGGAGTGCGGCGTGGGCTGCCTCGGTTTTGGGAGTTGTGTGAAGGCCTGCCAGTTTGACGCCCTGGAAATGGGGCCCGAGGGCTTTCCCGTGGTTAATGTGGAAAAATGTGTGGGCTGTGGAGCCTGCGAAAAGGCTTGCCCCAAGGGGATCATGCAGGTGCGCACACCTTCTCAGCGAATACTCCACATGAACTTGGTGACGGATCGTCTGGCACCGTGCCGTCAAACTTGCCCTGCTGAGATTAACATCCCCAAGTATATCAACCACATTAGAAACAAGGAATATGATAAGGCTTACCTCACGGTCATGGAACGCAACCCCATGCCGCTTTCTATAGGCAGGGTCTGTCCCCATCCTTGTGAGGATGCCTGTCGCCGACAGTTAGGGGATGATCCGGTCTCGATCAACCAGTTGAAGCGCTTTTGCTCAGATTGGGTTTTTGATAATGCTGCACCGGTTAAGATCCCGGTGGCTCCTGATACCGGGTACAAAGTCGCAGTTGTCGGTGGCGGTCCCAGCGGTCTATCGGCTGCCTATTTCTTGCGACGTTTAGGCCATCAGGTGACGATCTTTGAATGGATGCCTAAGCTGGCCGGCATGATTCGTTACGGCATTCCGGAATATCGCCTTCCAAAGGGAGTTCTTGATAGAGATATTAAACGGATTCTCGATCTGGGGGGCATTGACGTCAAGACCGGGGTAAAATTTGGTGTGGACTTTGACCTGGGCTCCCTTGTGGGGGGCGGATTTGACGCAGTCCTCTTCTCGATCGGCGCATGGAAGCATGCCTCGGCCCGAATCCCTGAAGAAAACACGGTCAAGGGGGTTGTCCCTGCGACCCTCTTTCTCAGATCACAGACGGAGTCCGGTGTGGGAGATCCGTATCCGATTGGAAAGAGAGTCGGCGTCATCGGTGGCGGTAATGTAGCTATGGATTGTTTGAGGTCCAGTGTTCGCATGGGGGCTGAGAAGGTCTATTGCCTCTACCGGCGGACCATTGCGGAGATGCCCGCAAACAAAGTGGAAATTGAAGCCTGTCATCATGAGGGGATTGAATTCATTGAGCTATGCTCCCCGACCAGGTTCCTTACCGATGACGAAGGCAACCTCACGGGTATCGAATACCTGAAAAACGAACTGGGGGAACCTGATGCAAGCGGTCGGCGCAAACCGGTTCCCGTTGAAGGCTCTGAGACGGTTATCGAGATTGACA
The DNA here is from genome assembly GCA_041547605.1 of Desulfobacteria bacterium. Lineage (GTDB taxonomy): Bacteria > Desulfobacterota > Desulfobacteria > Desulfobacterales. Next base: position 4,463 of record JBFEUB010000070.1, on the reverse strand, counting down.
ATTTTGTCCTGGCCATTGGTCAGGCGACAGATTCTTCCTTTGCAGAGATAGAGGGGGCGGCTGCCTCAAGAATTGAGACTTTTAAGGGTTCCATCGTAGTTGATCCTGATACGCATCAGACAGCTATTCCTTACGTGTTTTCAAGTGGAGATTCCGCTGGACCTCCCGGGCTGTTGGTAGCAGCTATTGGTGGCGGAAGACGCGCCGCAAGAGGTATCCACAAGTATCTGATGGGAGAAGACATGGCCATGCCCGAAACCAGGCTTCGGGTGGATTCCAGGCGCATGAAGGGCCACATCCCGGGGACGATCTTTGACAGTATTGAGGGGGTGGAAAGAAAAGGGCGTATTGGCCAACCCGAGCTCGAGCCAGGTTCATATGAAAGACAGCACACCTATGCTGAGGTGGATTTGACCGTTACAGAGGAAGAAGCCTTGAAAGAAGCCAACCGGTGTATGCGGTGCTGCCTGACCTGCTATAATAGAGACTAGCCTGGTCAAATAGAATAACATTTGTCGAACAACAGCAAAAGCCCAGTTGCCATATTAGGCGACTGGGCTTTTTTTGACTTTATTCGCCATACAGCCGCCTCATTACTAGAGCAGTTCTCGAGAATATGTTCCATTTCAGGTGGGAGCAGCGGACCTTCAACGAGGGTTAGACTGATTGTCAAAAATATGTTCCGTTTGCTCGCAAGTCGTTGATGATTGAAAATATTATTTGGCGAACGACATTTTGCAATTTTGGAGAAGATTTTTGAATGTGACTGGCGTTTAAAATTGCAAGCTGTCTGAGGGCTCCGCCCGAGTTGTTGCGCTCCGGTTGCGCCTGACGGCTTGAACAGAGGCACTGCGTGCGCGATTTAGCCAGGAGAATTCAAAAATCCTAAAATTGCACACCCACAAGTGAGCCAAATAGTATTTTCAATTGTCATCTATTCTTATCGGAACCTTATTCTGACAACCGCTATATGGCACAATATTGAGGTGTTTAAAAGACCCTGATGAAAAAATACGGACCCATAAACAATATTAAGGCCACCGCGACGGTTCTGGTCAGAGTCCCCAATCAGTTCGGGAAAGTGAAGCGCGTCCGCGTGAGCATACAGGCGATCCGATTCTAAACTGGGTCACTGTTTGAGCGTATTAGTGAGCGTTGAGAAAGAACAGGGGCTTGTTAGATCGTCCCCACGCACCCAGGAGAGCACCAACCTTGTATGCATTGTTCAAACCACGGGCGCTGGTCTTTCTTTACGCCCACTTATACGCGAGTTTGAGCCGGCTCAGAACCGGATTGCCTGTATGCAGTGGTTAAATGTCTGTCCTTAGTTTTGTTTATGGGTCCGAAAAAATATGATTCGCCTTCCGGCAAGTGCCACGGCGTCAGGGGGCCCACACGGTAGGAGACGAGACAAAGGCCCCAGGCTTTGAAAATACACCAGCGCGCATATTTCCAGCCTGGGTGTGTCCCGATGTGTCGGGATGTATTGGCACTGCGGGGTGCTTCAATCTTTTTCCGAAATTGACAATATGGAGGCCATCATATAATAGTGAAGCCTCCCGGCCCTGAAGCAAGAGGGTTCTGCTCTGCGGCAGCACTAGGTGTCCGGGGAGCAAACCGGTCAAGTTCCGATCCATTCCTTCATTCCTTTAAGGAGGCTTCTTTTGCGGGAGATACGTCATGACTTATAAGGACGGCGTGGCCTTTCAATACCTTCGAGAAACCAAGTATGAACGTGAGGCGATCTTTCGCAGAGATGACCTCGGGCAGATCCATAGGCCCCCTATCTACAAAACCTATCCTGAGGTATCCAAGACGCCCTTGCCAAGACCTCCCGCTGGAGAAACAGAAAGCTTGTGGAGCATTCTTCATCAACGGCGTTCGAGAAGGCGTTATACATCTGAACCGATCAGCATCGAAACGCTGTCGCGTCTGCTCTGGGCAATACAGGGCATTACCCTCAAGGCTTCCGGTTATCAGTTTAGAACAGCCCCTTCGGCAGGAGCCCTTTATCCTGTGGAGACTTATCTAAGCATCTATCGCGTATCAGATGTGAAACCAGGCGTATATCATTTCAATGTGCTTGATTTTTCCTTGGAAGAGATCTCCCTGGGCAACTTCGGCGAGGCCCTGAGTCGAGCTGCACTGGACCAGGCCATGGTCGGGCGAGGAGCCCTCCTTTTCATATGGACGGCTATCGTGTTGCGCGCTATGTGGAAGTACCGAAACCGCTGCATTCGATACATCTTCATGGATGCGGGTCACATCGCCCAGAACCTCCAACTTGCCGCTACTGCGTTGGGCTTGGGTTGCTGCCCCGTTGGGGCCTTCTTTGATGAAGAGATCAACGAACTGCTTCAAGTTGACGGGGAAGAAGAAACCACGATTTACTTGGCAGCGGTGGGCAACGTATCACTCTGACATGAATGACCCACTTGTTCATTTCTGAGGCCTTTCCGACTTAAGGGACGGAGCTTGCGGGGAGAGAACCGGTCAAGAAAAGGACATCACAACTCACTTAGGCCCGGCTTTTCGGACAAGGGGTACAAATGACATCAAGCAATCTTATCAGAATGAGAAGGGGCGCTGTCTATATCTTCCGGGTGGCGGTTTCCTGAATGTTGTCTGGACGGCTATTTAGGCAATAGCCCGTTGAAGAATGACCTTTATCACCTTTTTTGTAAGGCGTGGAGACTCGGTTAAGGCTCGGCTACCCCACAGGAATGTTATAGATTTTCAGATCTTGCTGGTCGATTAGAGAAGTGAAGGAGGGAGTCTCGTGAGTGAGTTTCATCAAGAAGGCTACATTACGACCATCCACGGTTTTTACGATCTTTTTGACCCCGACGAACACCTCGTGCGACTGGAGAAGAAATTAGAGGAATTTTCGAAACACATGTGTATCAGTCTTCTTCTGCCTTCCCTTTATGATGAAATTCGTACGCCACAGGTCTTGGAAAATATCATCGACCAGATTAACAAGGTAAATTATCTATGTTCTGTGGTCGTGGCACTGGGAGGCGCCAAGGAAGAAAAAGAGTTCAGGGAAGCCAAGGCATATTTTGGCAGGCTAAAGAAAGAGGGTCGGGATGTAAAAGTGGTTTGGGTGGAGGGGCCCAGAATTCGTCAGATCTTCGAAAAGCTTCAAGAACAAAAGATTCCGACTGGTGTTCCGGGCAAGGGCCAGTCCGTATGGATCACCCTCGGATATCTCTTTGCAGCCGAAGTCTCTGATGTCATTGCGTTGCACGACTGTGACATCGTTACCTATGACCGGCTGCTCCTCGGTCGCTTGATTGAGCCTACCGCAAATCCGAATAACGATTTTGAGTTCTGCAAGGGCTATTATGCCCGGATTTCCCCCACAGAGCTGGAGATGAAGGGAAGAACCACGCGGCTTTTCGTGGCCCCCTTTGCAGAAAGCTTGGCTAGAATCATGCATGACCGCCATTGCGAGATGTTGGAACAGTTTTTTCGATATCATCGCACCTTTCGTTATCCTCTGGCTGGTGAGTTTAGCTTCTTAACCCGTCTTGCACGCGCCATAAATATATCCTATGACTGGGGGCTTGAAGTAAGTACCCTGTCTGAGGTCTTTACGCGGCTTACGCCCAAAAAGATCGCCCAAATTGATCTTTGTAAGAACTATGAGCATAAACATCAAGAGCTCTCTGAAAAAGATGCCAAAAGGGGTCTTCACAGGATGGTGGTGGACATTGCAAAGTTCTATCTGAATTACATTCGTTCACACGGCATGCCTGTTGATGATGCCTTTATTGATATGTTACAGCACACCTATTACAGCACGGCCATAAGTTTTGTGAAGAGCTACAGCGACGACGCTGAGTCCAATGACCTCGCTTACGACCGGCACCAGGAGGAGTTGACCGTCCGGTACTTCAGAGATTTCATTGCCACGGCGTGGGAACAGGCAAGGAAAGAGAAAGAGGATACGCAGATTACGTCATGGAACCGTGTGATCTATTCTGCGCCTGACATCTACAATGATTTGCTTGAGGCGGTGGAAAGAGACAATGAATAGGAACCCCGCGCAGATAGCGCGGGTTAAAACCCTCCGCAGCTGCGACAAATCCCGATTTATCCGTTTATCGGGACGGGGGTGCGCTTGCAGCTGGATGGAATGGGGCACTATCCCGAGAAGTAAAATGACGATGAGGACCTGTTCAAAGATACGATTGGATAGACGAAACCACAAAGACAGCATCGGGGCCAACTTTTCGGGGGAGAGGCCCAAAAATATTTTCTGTGGTACCCGAATACAAGAAGGTGAGAGGACCTAAGAAACGTTTGGGCAATAATAGCTAGTGTCGTGTCCCAGGAATAAGTTCTATTACTGATACTGGAGCCGAAAGCCTTTTCCGAGCGACATTGAGCTTTTTCGGAGCCGGACTTCAGCTGAGTGGAGCGTTAAGAATCATAAACTGTTTGAGGGCCTTAGGCCC
>JBFEUB010000069.1:0-15201 GCA_041547605.1 Desulfobacteria bacterium | reverse complement strand
GCCCTCAGACAGCTTGCAATTTTAAACGCCAGTCACATTCAAAAATCTTCTCCAAAATTGCACAATGTCGTTCGCCAAATAATATTTTCAATCATCAACGACTTGCGAGCAAACGGAACATATTTTTGACAATCAGTCTAATGTGCCTAACACCTATTGTTAAATAAAGAACCCCGTGCTTCCGCACGGGGCATCCGGGGTTGGTTTTTCGTAAACGCCTGACAGTTCATTTTCAACAACGTGTTGCAGGAGTGGGAATGCACTCACGCGAAGGTACCTTCAATGCCAAAATAGCTTCTGCCGTTTGTATTGAAGATAATGTTCTGCAATGAAATTCAAAGGCTTCCTAGCCTTTTGGAAATTTCCGTGAAGGGCCCAGAAGACCTCAGATAGGTTGAGTTCTTTCGCCGACAAATGTTCTGCAGCCAACCTGTAGAATTTCTGACCTTCCTTTTCATAGGCTTCCGGACTAATCCTTGTCCTGTCCCGAATCTTCGGCCTGAGTTGACCTGAGAAGGGATACCTATGATCGCGCTCGGCGTAGTCGGGAAATATGCCAAGGATGAAAAGGCAGATGTCAGCGATCCTTTTGTAAAAACCGAACTTAAATTCATCTCCCACGACCTCACAGAAAAACATAAGACTATGGATATCCAAATCATTAAACCGGACTTTTCTCCAGATGCCCTTCTTTCCCTTGAATGAAATGGCGTAGCTCTCAACTTTGGTAAAGGATGAGAGCATGTCGGCCAAATAGGTCACCAGGGCTTCCTCTGTCAAAAGCTCTACCACGTCTTCTGTATCAAATACAGGGACTTTCATGGTACTGGTTTTCTCTAACGTGTAGCCTATCTGTTGGAGGTCCATGGCTGTCCTTCTCAGCAGAATTTCAAAGTAAAGGGCTGGAGAAATTTTCAAGAATATCTCTTCATCATCCATAATCCTCCTAAACACCTTGTCGTCTCCGATAAAAGTCTTTCTGAAGTCCTCATCTGTCTGGATGATTTCCTTGAGCCTGAGTTTATCTCTGACTTCAGGAGATATTGTTTCTACCAAAAAATCCAAATCTCTGTCGGATAACCTCAAGCGCTTTACGTTCGATAGAGACATCTTGTTTCACCCCTCGTTTTGTGTTCCGCAAGCTCCTTTCAAAAATATGGTTCCGCTATCAAACCATTTTCCTTGCTTCGTGAACATTCTCGAGAAGTCAGCTTTACTCCGCTAAATCATAGCACGAAGTGGCTGTTTTGGCGCAGGCTTCACTTCGTGTCAAGCCGTCAGGCGCAACCCCTCCGCTAAACTCTCCCGATAAATCGGGATCAAACAGTTCAAGATTTTTACATTTCGCTTCACTAAGCGCTTTTAGACAAAAGTCCGCAAAAATGCGCTCATATCAAGTTTTGAAATAGCTCGTAGTCACATTCCATAAGCAATTTGCGGTGTTTGCCTAAATGTCTAAAAGTGTAAAATAAAGCCCCTTCACCACCTCTCCCATGGATTCAAAATTGAGTGTATCGATGGTATCTGTCTCCTGATGATAATGCTTGTTCCTGAAAAACGACGTATCTGTGATCATGACAGCCCTATATCCATGATGCCAGAATGAGGAGTTATCTGAGAGGCTGATCCCCCCCAAATGTTCGGGTGCAATTAAAGACCTTACATTGAGATCCGAGTGTTTCCTCATTCCTTTCTTTAGAAAAGACACATATTTTGATGAACGAAAATTTCCCACGATTCCAATGAAGTCAGCCGTCTTGGGATAGAAGAAGCGCAAGCACCCGAGCGGGTAGTCTTGAATGCGCTCATGGGAAAAATATCCAATCATCTCCAGAGAGATCATGACATCAACCCCAATGTTCTGGTCCTTCAGGCGTCTCGCATAGACCATGCTTCCCATATTATCAGATCCGAAACAAGGGGGCTCTTCATTAGCAAAAGCAACGAAGATGAGGTGCTTCTTGTTCACACTTGCTTGATGTAGCCTTGCAAGCTCCAGCATGCCCGCAACAGCGGAGGCATTATCATCTGCACCTGGCGTCCCAGGCACCGTATCATAATGGGCACCGACCACCACAATTCCCTCATCAGTTCCGGCCTTTTCTGCAATCAGGTTTGAGACTTGCTTGCCGTAGCATGTATACGTTTGCCGCTGCACGGCATATCCGCTAGCTTGAAACTTGGATTCAATATAATCTGCAGCCTCTCCCAGTGAGCCTTCCTTCCACACATGCCGATCGCCAATCTTAACCGAGAGATATTCCACGTGGTCATACAGGTTTTCAATGACAATGTTTTTGTTGAAGACATCCATGCGTATTATATTATAACATTTCGATTGGTGGCCCAAGTCTTCAAGCCTATTGCTAACCTTTTATTCTGTCCGTGTTTTGAACGTAACAAAAGCGAAATCCGCGTGTCAATAAGTATGATGAGTGACCAACAGGCCATTGCCAAAACATAGCTACGCAATCAATCTCCAGGGATCGCCACGGAACGACTTTTGAGAACCTTTACTGGTAGGAGCTGATGGGCCGAACAACGACAATATCTTCATAGCAATGATTTCGGCGCCAGCGCCTCAAGATGTGAACACACTTCCTTGTTGCCGATACTGAAAAACTATGTTAAAGCCCGATGCACAAAAACGTCGCATGCAACGAGGTGTCCAATGAGCAACTTCGAAAGCTTTTCCCAGGATCTGGTTAAAGGCCTCGAGCTTCCCTATGAGCCCGTGGGGGTGCGCCTTTACATGGAAGCAGATCCCCTCCCGACAGATTTCCCCTTTACGGAAGGTAATTTCAAAAGCTATTGCCAGGCGCTGGTAATAGCTGGCGAAGGCAAGTCCCTTCTTCTCAACAAAGAACAAATGGGGTGTAAGCTGGGAACCTCAGTTCTGGGATTTGAAAAGGACATGGAGGCACTCCTGGACGACGGCGTTCTGGAAAAATACGGGGTAGGACTCTTCGCCACGGAAGAGGCATCTGCACAGACGATCCTCAAGTCCACTTACTTGGAGAAAGGTAAGACGCAAGCCGTGTTTGTCGCACCCCTGTCCGCCTTCCACGAAATACCTCAGGTAGTCGTCTTTACAGCAGACAGTGAACAGATCATGTGGCTCCTTTACGCCGTGAACTACCAGAGGGGGGGTAGTATGAATCTTCCCCAGTCCGGAGGGGCCTTGGGGGGCTGTTCGGACATCACGGCATTGCCCCTGCTCAGAGGGGTGCCCAACGTGACCTTTCTGGGCCTGGGATGCCGCCTAAAATCAGCCGTGGCCCCCTCCAATCTCATGATGGGTATTCCCGGAACCATGTTGGAGACGATTCACGACCACATTGCGAACATGGCCAAACCCATAGCCATGCTCAAGAACGCACGGTCCAGTGGTTAGACCCGCGTTTAGACCTCTCTAAATCCTTCTTCAGTGATAAAGGCGAACCTAAACGGCGGCCCGACCTCGTCATTTTCTGCGCCCCGGCCTTCCATGCCTTTCTTCACAGCTGGAAGAACATGCTCCAGCGGGGTATTTTCCTGGCACAGTTTATTTAATTTGTATTCCAGTCCCATGAGACGAGGCGCGCTATAAACGAGGGGGATCTCATCACCATCAAGTTGGGGAAGTTTCTTCCTGGTCCACAGCAGGTAAAGTCGAAAAGGGTGCTCAGGATTTCGGGTTGTATGGCCGCCTAAAACAAAGTACAGGTGGTGAATGGGATCGAGAGGAATAACTTCGCATAGTTTTCGCATGAACGCTTCAAACCGTGTGGCCAGGAAAGGAAGTGTTGCTTTATATACATCCTGTACGTCGTCGAGGTCTTCTTCTGCAAGAAAATTCTTAAGCTCTGTGATCATAGCCATCCCTTCTGCCGCACCCCCTGTCAGAATAGCTGTGTGCGCACTGAGCTGTAAGATGCGGTCTACTGTCAAATGGGTTGCTTTGCCAGAGAGATCCAGGGAAACGGCTTTGCTGTCTGCGGCGAGAATAATTCCATGAGCATTCTGGCAAACAATGAGTTGAGACATAGACGACTCCTTTCACTTATTACGCAAGTTTCGCATCTCCAAATGAGGCCCATAATCTGTATGCTAGGGAATTTTTCCAAAATACAGGTATCATTAGCCTCCAACCATCATGGTTGCAAATTACAGGGAAAGTTTCTGACTCCTGTGCTTCAAGCGTCGGTCTGCCCCCATCCAGCTTTTTTCAAAAGTTGCGTTCCTTTCTGACATGTTCATAAGCCTCCTGAATTTCCAGAAATCGCTTCGTCGCAAATTCTGTGAATTCTTCAGGAAGACCTTTGGATACAATCGTGTCAGGGTGAAAATCCTTTACGAGCTTTTTATAACTCCCTTTGATTTCTTCATTTGAGCTTTCCGGCGCGCAGTTCAAGACATTGTAGTACCTGTTAACGTCTTTGAAAAAGGTCCCTTTCATGTTGTTGAACTGCTGGTCGCTGATACGAAAAATCTCCTTAATCCTGTTCAGTCCGGATTCTTCAGCAGGATGAAACCTTCCATCTGCTGCCGCTATCCGGAAGAGCAGTTCCAGGAATGAAACCAGCACCGTGGGCTGCCCGCCGCTAATTTGGTAAAACTGCATGGCAAAATCATCAATCGAATAGGGGGAATCCTTTGCCTCATTAAAGACCTGTCTGGCGAACTGCTTCTCCCTGTCGCCCATATTCAGATGGCTAATAAAATCATCCACAACCGCGATCTCATCTCTGGTTACCGTCCCGTCTATTTTTGCTAGCTTACCCAGGATTGAAAACATGCTGACAAAATAGGCAGCTTGACCCTGCTCTGTCCCTATCATTGTTGGCTGCCCATTTTCGTACCTTTGCTTTTTGTCAAACAGATGATGTCCTAACGCTGCCCCGGCAACAGCACCGAGTGGTCCACCCATTAACAGCCCCATGTATCCAAAGGCAAGTTTCCCGAACCATCCCATGTGGTTACATCCTCCTGGTTGTAATAGTGAATGTGAAAACCTTGTTATTTCCCGGTCTCGTATAGCAAATAGGCGTCAGTACGTCAAAGTGGAACTGGAGTGAAGCCTCCCCGCCCTTCTTGGGCGGGGCTTGCGGGGGGCACGCCGGTCAAACATTTTCATAGAAAGCCTGGGGTTGCAACTCGCTATGTGCCATTCCTTTGTCGAGCACCACAAAGCGCCTGAGGTCAAAACAGAGATGACATTTTGACATGTAACCGTCAGAGGGCTTAAACCGGAACTTGCTGCAAACCAAATCGTATAAACCCTCAATGCCTTCATGAAACAATATATGAAGCAAAGGGTATTTTCCCGCCGAAATCTCTTGACCCATATCATCGCGATGAATGGCTAAACCCGAACAAAGGCCCGGGATATAGTTGCCAAAGAGATCAAAGTGAAAGTGATTAACGTCAAGCAGTTCGGCGCACCCACCCCCGCTGGAAGAGAGAATTTCCTCGTGGGTTCTTATAGTAAAAACCTTGGCGAAGGTCTTCAGCGCTCTACCGCCAAAATGTATCCAGTACCTGGAGGGAATCCTTCTCAGATAATTCGGGCCGTATCTCTCTTTAAATTCATCCATAGTATGCGTAACTTTGTCGTCAAGAGCATCGACTTCGGAAAAAAAATCTAATATCCACGGAAAGACGTTCAATTCGACCGTCTTACAAGCTTCGATAACCCCTTTTACTTTGTAAAAAGGAATGTATTCGTTGTGAAACGGGCTGATAGATATCAAAAGCGTGGAAAGCCCTCTATCCCTCAGCGAGGACAGGATTTCCCCAGCAGAGATCTGATCTCTGTACCAGGAGGAATTTGTCTCCACATATTCGATGTGGACACCCAGGGCATAGGCGGTTTCAACCACCATTCTCAGTCCGTTCACGTTAAGGAACGGCTCACCGCCCCCTACATGAATCGAACTGCATCCTAGGCTCTTGATCTTGAGGATATTCTGCTCGGTTGTTTCAGCATCGATGTGTCTCTTTTCCCATGCCGGGCTGCAGGCATACAGACAGTGCTTGCACTTTGAGGTACAATAATAGTTGGTTATCAAACCACCCGAATTCAAATGGTCTATGACAAATTTTTTGCTTGATCTAAACATGCGTTCACACCTGGCACCTGATGGGATGAACAGATGGAGCCGCCACCGCTGTTTTTACTTAATCTCCATCGTACTCCTGGTAAATAACCCTCCCGCAGGACTTGCAATGCGAAGCGTCTGGATCATGGTAACGGAGTCCGCACCTATGGCAAACGATCTCCTTTTTTGAGGCAATATGTATCCATTCCTTCGCAATGCGGCTTACTTGCCAGGGTATAAGGATGATGCCCGAGCATATCATGAGTATCGTCACCCACTTGCCTTGTTCAGACAAGGGCGTGATGTCGCCAAAGCCGACTGTTGTGAGCGTAACAACACTGAAGTAAAATGCATCTCCGAAAGTCCGGACATTGGGATTTATGTCGCTCTCGACATGAAAGAACAATCCCGAAGACACAAAAAATATGATGAGTATGGTAAGAAACAGCCGAACGACCTTCAGAAAAGGCACTGTAATACTGCCGAAAAAGAAGTCGGGGTCGGCAATAAACCGAAGAAACCTGAATATCCTGGCCACCCTGACTATTCTGATCCCCTTTATAAAGCCCAGATCAAGGGTTACGCCAAACGCCGGCAGGATCAGCAGAGAAAGGGTCGGTAATATTGCGACAAGATCAATCATGCTGTAAACTTCCACCAACTGTTTAAGCCTGCTTCTTGCGCCGTACAACCTTGCTGCATACTCAACTATGAAGAAGAAAACGATAATGACTTCTGTTTTCCACAGCAACTGAGTAGTTGCCTCAGAAACCGGATATGTTTCAGTCACAAAAATGGCGCAGATAATTAGGTTCAGAAGGATGATGGAGACGTCAATCAGCTTACCGAGAGGAGTCTTGCAGTCAATGAGGTAAAATTGAAGAATTTCGCGGAAGCTCTGTGGCTGTTCTCTCTTTTTTTTATCCGTTTCTTCTCTTGGCATCGTTCAAATGAACTGTAATAACTTCTTTATGTAAGAAATGAAGCTCCCTGCGGCAAGACTTTGGAGACACCAGGCGACGAGTTCAGGTCGCGTTGCTGCAGGGTTAGCGAGCGAATCAAAAAATAATATAGTTCCTTGCAGTCCCCATATATCGGACTTTTCTGCACTTCAGAAAATCTTCAAATAAAGAGAAAGGTCGGTTCCCACGTCTAAGTTTGGAGCCTCGCGCGAAGCGCGGGCTTTGTCCTCAAACAATCAATATTGGACGATATCTTCCAGATGGGATATGGATGTCATGACGTCGATTCTTATCTTTGTGGAAAATCTGTTCTTCTTTATCCCAAACTTTCTGGCCGACAGGATATACTTCTCTTTGCTGGCACCTCCCCCGTCCACATGGCGTACATCCACGTCTTTGAGCGTGATGAAGCTTCTTCCAATCTGGGAAAGCGTTCCGATGTAAATAAATGGCGTGCAGGTATCCACAACCACAGGTTTGTTGAGATACTCTTTTAACTCGTCTTTATCCATGTTTTCCTGCATTCTACCGTCATATTTGCGCCTGCTGATTTCTCATATAAGTGCGTTCAAGCGTTTCTGGCACTGACGACCCTTTCGTTTTTGCCCTCTCTTTCTTACGTTCAGTAGAACCGGTGAGGTCTTACATAATATTTGATGCTGTTTCCAACATCAAGGGCTCGTTCCGTGAGTCTATCTGCCCATATACGGTATGCCATAGCCGCCCCGGCGCAACATCTCAAGCTCCTCCTCAGTAGCTTCAAGAATTTCGTACCCATACCCATAAGCTTCTATGGGTCCGACTGGACCCCCGTTCGGTCCGTCAATGACCAACATGGGTGAACCGTCAGGGGAAACTGAAGAATCGGTCGTGACGTGAGCTGTTCCCTCCCACTCCCTGAGGGCTGGTGCCTTAGATCTGAGTTTCATTGTTTTTCCTTTCAAACCAAGAGGGGAAAAATCAGATCACATTCCCTGCCCTCGCTTTATCAAAGTCTGCCAAACACGATCAAATGTCGATCGGATACCATTTCGGTGGACAATTTTCCAAGCTTTGCCCGTAATAATTGTTCTTCGACTTCCTCTATACGATAACTCGCGCATAAAGAATGGAAAAAGTCTTCTTTTAGCACAGTCGGCTCATTACTCGCGTATTGCTCCACCAATTGCGTTGCTTCATGTTCACTTCCGGGTCGGAACAAATCCATAACAAATATTACTGCTTTTGCGGAAGCATAAGATGTAATGCTGTTCCATAGAACCATTGGATCGTTTAGATGGTGTAACAGACTATTTGAGATGACGACATCATAAGATGATCGCGAGAGTGTAGCTTCGGGAAGGCGCCCGCGGAAAAGATTTATGCGAGAATCCAGCCCTTCATTGGCAATTGCTTCACGGCCATGCCTGAGCATGTTCTCAGCACCGTCGATCCCGTGAATGAGGCAGTTCGGATAAGCGCGTGCAAATCGGATTGTAACATCGGCCGGACCACAGCCTAAATCCAGAACATAGCTATCAACCTTTTCTTCTGGAAAGTTTTTCTTAAACAGTTCAACAAACTGATTATGAGGCTCTTCAAAATCGGCCTGTGCATAGGCCAAAGCCTGCTCGGGATCATTCATCAACTCTGGTTCTGGGATGCGTTTCATAATGAAGCTCCCCGCCGCAAGCGGCGGCTTATCAAAATGGACTTATTTCTATATCTTTACCCAGATTTCGAAATCACGCTGTGAAGCGTTTTGTACCTTTTGCTCATCGTTTCTTAGCGAAGCGGAACGTAAAATTGCAAATTGTTTGAGGGGCGGTAGCCCGAGTTTTACGATTTTCGCGCTTCGTTTTGCAAAGAACTTGTTAACAAGATGGCCAACAATGGGCTCAAAATGAGGTTTTGAAATGGCTTCTAGCGCTATTTTAGCTTTTTACTGATTTCCTCCCAGTCTCTAACCCACTCTGCATCGTCTAATTGCTTGAAGTTGAATGAAAGCGGCTTATATTTCCGTGAAGATTCGATCACCTTTGGGGCTCCAATGACGGCTTTAACCTTCAGACCGTCTTCAACGATCTCCTCAAATATTTTCCCCCCTCTCCATGGAACGACCGGTGGCTTTACGAATTTATTTTCTTCCAGCCACGTTTTAACAATCTCTACACTTAGAATACTTGTTTTAAGGAAGACAACGGGAAATCGCCCGGAGATCTCCTTTATCGCCTGTTGGCTTCCCTCTCTTGGCTTCCTTGAAATTAGACTTTTGAACAGGCCTCCTTCGACATCGATAAAGACAATGTAGGACCCTCTTTTTAGACAAAGAAGCAATCCAGTGCTTTTTCCCCCAGCCGAAGTCGCAACCACTTGATGCAGTCCTGTTTGTTCAGGAGTAAATGGCTTGAACGCAACACCGTCGCCACCCGAGAGAGTTTTTCCAATGGACTTCCCGTCAACAAAAAACTCAACAAGCTCACCGCCTTTGCTAAAGAGCCTTCCCTTTGTCTCAGCTCTGAGAATGTTTTTCTGGCCTTTTACCACAACTGCATCACCCATGCTCACACGTGATAATGCAGTCGCTGGAGACATAGAGAATATAACGGAAAACAGAACAAGAATTCTGAAACTTGTCATAAAATTTCCTTTTACCGCGCCGCTCCCCGAACATGCAGCGCTTTGGGAGGCAGGACCGGCTCTTTAGGACAGCAAAGAGCCATGGGGCGTCAGACGCATTTTTGAGATAGCTTCTATTTAATGGTGCACCTCCTCACTGCAACGTTGAAGTGTCTCAACAACCTTATTTATCAACTCTGATGATGAGTGAATATTCTTTTGCGCTTTGTCAATTAACTGTATGGCTATCTCATTTGATATTTGCGGACGCATTTCCTTTATAGTGTGTAGGTACTCATCCGATTGGATTTTCATTTTTTCAACACCGTATTCTTGCAAATAGCAGTAATACGATAGCTTGTCTTTTTCTACATGTGACAACCCATCCATCACATTTTCCATATACTCACATATTGCTTCTGCGCCCCCAATGGCTTCACAGGAGCGCTTGATCAGGTAAGATTGAGTGGATTCGTGAGCGCCCATCGAACTAGATATTTTTACTAATTCTTCTCTCAGCTCAGATAACTCCGTCCTAACGTTACTGAATTTGGTTTTAAGATACAGAACTTGTAGTTTGTCAATACCGGCTTGGATGCCCTCTACTTCTTTTATTGAAGATGCGTCATTAGGCATCAGCATCAGAACTAAGAGTAACAACATAACGAGTGTCTTCTTCATAGTTCTTCTCCTCTCTTGATGCTGTCTTCGAACCTCAGCGGTGCATATCCCCTCTTCTCTCAGTCGGAAAAGACCAATTTCCCTTCGCCGTACACAGCAACCGGGTAGTTCGTCAGGTCGAAAGGGTCCCCATTCCAGCAAATGAAAGATGCCCACTTTCCTTTTTCAAGGGTTCCGAGCATTTTGTTGATGCCGAGGATCTCTGCGTTTTTGCGAGACACAATTTCAATGGCCTGCTGTTTGGAAAGCCCTGCACGGGCAAACCACCGGGTCTGAACAAAGAGCTGTCGCGCCGGCACCACTGGATGGTCTGTCATAAGCCCAAATACAACATGGGATTCTATAAGGTGCCGGACGTTGCGCCAATTCTTGTGTTTCAACTCAACCTTATACGGGAAAGCATCGAGTGGTCCATAGGTAACGGAAATATTGCGCCTTGCTAGTTCGCCGAAGATTTCAGGCTGATCCACGTCCATAGCGTGTTCCACCGAGACTCTTATATTGTGGTCGTCCACAAGGCGAAGCAGCACTGCGATGTCGTCAGTTTTGTGGACGTGAACACGAAGAGTAATCTTTCCAGCCAGTATGTCCCGCAACACGGTCTCCTCTGCTGAAAAAGCAACTTCCTCTTTCTTCTGGCCTTTGGCCTTGCGGCGCTTTTCCATTTTCTGTGAGACCTCATCAAACCTCTTTCTCAGCAACGCTACTGCGCCCATACGTGTGGACGGGCGTGTTCCTTTCCAGTTGTGCTTTGACATGGGATTGTATCCAAAGGCGGCCTTCACGCCTGCACGGGTAATCAAAGCCTCGGTGCTATTTTTGGCATAGTTACGAATGACGGCTGAAAGTCCGCCGATGATGTTCGCGCTGCCGGGAACGACACATGAGTACAAAACCCCCATCTCGACAGCGTCACGAAAAGCCGGATCGTCCATTTGCACCGAATCGAGTGCATCGGAAAGGGCAAGGATGGAGTCCAGCCGATCATTGGCTTCCGCTTCATCCTGGGGCTCGCCCGCACGAACCATGCCGATATGGCTATGGGGATCAATAAAGGCAGGTGTCAGGACCGGGAATTTTCCAATCAGTTTTCCCTTCTTTGTCTTCGATATATGGTCTATCCCCTTTCTGTTAAAAACAAGGTAGGCATCCTGTACTATTTTATTGCCCGTATAAATTTTCTCACCATGTACGCAGCTCATAAGTCTTTCCTTACCGGTTCCTTTCATTGCCCCCACGTGCTGGCTTGAGATCGCTACCTTCTCTCACCAGCGGCCGTTCGTTCATTGACTGTGTCCTTATCGTTATGAAGAATTCGTTTTCGAGTCTTTCAGCTCGTCAGGAAGCTCACAGGAGACAACGTGCATACCATCTGTTTTGCTCTCCACGTAAGGCTGTGCTATTTTGATACTTTCCCGGCCGAGCATCCAGACTTCCGGAATTATTTCTGCAACTATTTTCCCCTGACTAAACACTCTCACCACAGAACTTCTGGAGACCACCACGGCAATCGATCTGGTTGCCCGAGTAATGGCCGCCGCCGCCATGTGGCGCGCACCCAGTCCCAAGGGCAAATTGATACCGGCCGAATCGGCACCGAGGTAACGTGTTGCCGACAGAATGGTCCCATCGGCAGAGACGACAAAAGCCCCGTCCAGCTGAGCCAGCTCTTTAGCAGCCTCTCGCATGTTGAAATCATGGATTTTCTTCAGTTCTGGATCGTGCCCTTTCAGCGGATCTAGAATCAAGGGGCGTGACTCTTTCAGCACGGCTTGCTCATCGCCCAAGACGAACATGGTGCCGATTTTTCGACCCTCTCTCCCCTCGCGGGCAAGTTCGACTGCGAGATGGATGGTCTGTTCCACCACCTTGGGCTGACACCCGGGCATCATCTTGCAGATTGTTTCAAACATGGGTTCTCTCCTCTATTCACATTGTTCCCACCAAGCCCTCAAACATAACATGGGTTGTAGTCATTCTCCTAACAGGACCGCCTCAGTTTCTCAATGCGAAAAACCCCGCTCTCGTTGCGAGAAACGGGGTCCTGGGGTTCAATTCATGGCACCCTCTTGGCAGTATACTTTACGCCTCGCCTAAGGTGTAGTTTTGGATCAAATACTGAAGCTGAGATATCTGAAACTGCGTGAGTTTCTTGTACTGCACCCCAGTGCGTCTCATAGTGACAGCACTGGAAGCCGCCGAGCTATCCATTTCGAAATCCGAAACGGTCTTGAACGGTATCCGTCCCAAATAAAAATCCCGCTCACTCAAGAATATGTCCAATTCACCGTGCAAGGGCTCTTCCATTCCAACATAACGAAATGCCAGCCCACCGAGACTCATGTCTATAATTTGCCCCACTTTGGTGTCGTAAGGCGCAAGCCCGACAAATGCACCTTTTGGCAGCTGGAACCGCTTATGTTGCCTTCGTTCTTCCACCTGTTTCTTCTCGTCAGGGCCGGGGTGAACTGTTGACAAAGTGCCCAAGTGATATGTCTACCAAATATAAGCTGCCAGAAGTTACCCTTGAAAGCAAGACTATTTTATGCCTCTGAATCGGGACTGCGGGAAGCTTCAATAAAATGGGAGGGCAAACCTTAATTCTCTGTCTTAAGAAGTGCCCCTTTTCTCCTCATTTGTATGACGAAATCCTATAATAGACAGCCGGCATCTGTCCTTTATTTTCAACAAAACCCCACGTCCCTATTTCATTGGACACGCCCGTGCCTCAGCCAACGCAGCGTTGCCATATTTCCACTTTGACGGCAATGATTCCTGTGCATGTTTTATGAGTTTGTCGTAGTTCTCCACGATCCGTACACTAATGACTTTCATCTGATCATCCCAATATTCAGACTTGGCCCGTTTGGCATGGATATCCCGTTGCTCCTGGTTATGGATCATGGTCTCCCAGGACTTGACACCCAAACGATACCAGTAGTGGCACCTCCTCACAGCAACACGGAAGCAGTCCGAGGTATCGCCCTTCTTGATTGCATGGACTTGAATCCCGGATAGCTCTAACAATTCGGCTACCTTCTTATATGAAGCCCCATCCTCTATCGCGGCCTTCACGCTTTCCAGGGCTTGCAAAACCTCTTCCTCGGCACTTATGGCCAGGGATGGAAAAAAAACCACAATGGCCAACACCAAAATGCTGCGTTTCAAGAGCTGTCTCATGTCACCTCCCGTATAGGTCATAGCTTATGACTGAGAGCTGATAGTTGTTACTAGGGGGAGCATAATATTGTTTGCAGTAAATATAATGCAGAAGCCGTCAAGGGGAATCTCTTTTTGAGTCAGGTCACTGAATATTGCCCCAAAGGTACCTCAACGGCACCATATTCTGCATACGGTCATGTCTCATTTACAAATGGGCTACTGAGCTTGTAGGCCACATTGACGTGTGCCTGGTTCGTGTGACTAGAAGTGATTTCAAAACCTCTTTTCTCGCCGGTTTGGCCATTTTGCCAAGTTCTAAGCTCACTCCACTAAAATTGGGCACGAAGTGAAGTTGTGCGCTAAACTCGAGCTACCGCCCTCAAACAGTTACGATTTTTACACTTCGTTTCGCAAAGAACTTGTTACCAAAATGGCCAACAATGGGCTCGCGATGAGGTTTTGAAATGGCTTCTAGATACATTCTGCCCCTGACAAGCAGGATTGGAATTGAGCTGACTCAAAAAGAGATCCCCCTTGACGCATGTGAAATGTACAGCCATTCGCACAGCAGTCTGTTCACATGTAAACTATGTAATGCTCCCCGCAGCAACAAACGGTGTCATGACTGACACATCGTCACTCATCTGCTGCCGATCATCTCTTCAACCTTCCAGTCTACAAGGAGCCTCACCCGCCGATTCTCTGGCTTCTGTCTAAAAACAAGGTGAGAGTTTTCCACGCCGAAACGGAAAAGGTCTCTGGTGGCAGCCACGTCCTGGCGGCAGTATTCAATCAAGTTTTTAAAATCCCCCTGTCGAAACCATTCCACGGCCTGGAGCCCATCGGCCATCTTTGTCCGGTTCAAGGTCTCCGCGGTAAGATGGCCCAGAGGGAGTCGAAAGCCAAGACGCTTGAAGACATCTTCCAGGATATCAAAGGTCGGAAGCCTCTTTAGCTGCTTGCTGGTGTAGGCACTCAGAACTGCGTAATCAAAGCGTTTTATGTTGAACCCAACGATCAAGTCTGCTTTCTCCAGATGGACCAGCAGAGCGTCAATCTGATCTTCATCATACACCAGAAAACGATTCTCCACGGTATCAAAAAGAACCGCCACAGAGACCCTCATCAGGTGCGTGTTTTGCCAGCCTCCTACCTCTTGGGCTGTTTTCTGGGTCTCCAGGTCGAGGAATACCACCCTCGGTTCTATCTTTGCTTCAGGGGGTGCCTCTTCTTCGAGCAGAAACGGCATGGGCGCGTCTGCATCTATTTCGCTCGAGAACTGGCTGAGCGGAATGTGGCCCAGCAAACCTTCCAGAATCAGCAGGGCAGCCCCTTTGTCGAGGGGTTTATTGCCCGAACCGCACTTAGGCGAATGGACGCACGATGGGCACCCTTCCTCACACCCACAGGTTCTGATCTGATGCATGGTTTTTTCCAGCAGATCCAGGATGATCTCAAAGCCGTGCTGCGCAAGGCCGACGCCGCCTGGGTGGCCGTCGTATATGAATATGGCGCTTTTCCCAACCTGGGGATGATAGGGATAACAGATCCCCCCGATATCATTTCTGTCACAGAGGGCGAAAAGCGGAAACATGCTTATGGCTGCGTGTTCGATCGCGTGGATGCCGCCCATGAAATCAAGGCCTCTCTCTTCAACAAGGCGCTTTAATGACGCTTCGATCTCGACCCACAGGCCGACGGTTTCAAAGGTCTGGGGG
>JBFEUB010000068.1:0-15263 GCA_041547605.1 Desulfobacteria bacterium | reverse complement strand
GGTTGATCAAGAAAGTGGCTTTACCAAAGGTGACCAGGACATCATGACGTTTCAGATCTGTGTGGGATTTTAGCTTAAGCGTTTCTTGCTAATAGTTGAGAGTCGTTAACCACGAAAAAATGTGGCCTTGAGGGCCAGAAAGCCCTCAAGGCCAAACTATTTGTGGACCAGCAACATAGGTAGAATGTCTCAAAGCCGATTGCCGATGTCTTCCCGAGGACGGGGTCAATAAAGACGGGAACGCCTATTTCAGCAGTCGCTACCAGTGAGATGCCAGGCCCACCGCACGGCTGTGAGAAAGGGGTTTACACTGATCTTCTGTGCGTATCAAATAGTCTTCTACAATCTTCTTTGTCTGCAACAACCCATCAACCTCTCTCACCTCTAGGGTCCACCAGTTACAACCGGTGTTTTGCAGAACAGCGAGGCGGCCTTCAATGTCCTTCAAACAGTCCGGGGGAGCGTGACCACGGCCGGGAACCTCCGTGTGATATACGTGGGCATTGAAGACACGGTCGGCGTGAGGGGTCACAAAATCTTCAACAGCATACTGATGGCTGTTCACCGACTCGCAAGCGTGCGCGTGGCCGATGTCGAATGTGACGCCAGCCCCAGTTCTCCGGATCAACTTTTCATAAAGATGCGGCCTGCTGGTCCATCCCGAGACCAAGTTCTCCAAGCAAACCTTCACTCCGTAATCCGCTCCCCGTTGAACGAGGCGTCTTAAGTTATGGATTGTTCTTTCCCAAGAGAGTGATTCAGGATAGTCATGTCCAAGACCCACGTGAATGGTCAGAAATCTTCCATGCACCTTTGATACCAGGCGGATGATCCGATGAAAAACGGTCTCAGCCGTCCTGGCTTCCAAGGGATCTTCATGGCCCAAGTCTATTCTGTAAAAGGGGCAGTGATACCGAACCTCAATCGAGTTTAGGCGTGAAAACTGCTTTGCCCACGTCGATTCTTCTACAGGGGTTTCGGGTAAGCTAAGCGCATCAAAAGACCAGTCAATCCCAGAAAATCCATGTTCGCAGGCAAACTCCTCAAGCCTCTGGGGATACGAGAATATGTTGCACATAGCCAGCTTTGGCTGGGTCGTCGTGTGGGCTATGGGCACGGTGGCAGGATGGGCTTCGCGTGTGTTTACCCAAGCTTGAGGTTCTTTTTTCAATACGCTCATGATAAGGAGCTTATAATAAAAAAGGCTATAAGTCAAATCGATAATATCAATAGATAAAGGGATATTCTATGAAGACAGCCTATGGATGGAAGAGGGCGCTGAAAGGCGAGAGCTCAAAGACGCACTCTTGGATGAAGCATTTAAGACTTGGGCGGCTATTTCCAGATGATCCGGAATATCCCCTGCGAGGTAAGACTCGATAATCTTCTTGGCGCACGGTTCGGCGAATTCTTCGAGGTATCTTTGAACCTGCCGGGCGGTTGCGTCAACGCTTCCATCTAATCCCCGGTAGTTTCCCGACAAAACGCAGCCCAACTGCTCCTTTCCTGCCTGCCATTCAAATCCAAGCATTTCCGTAATGCGGGTTCCCTCCGAGACGTGGCGGAGAGGAAGCAGTAACCGCACACCAAAGTCGTTGGCCAGGTTCTGGTAAACGTCCATGGCTTCCGACACCTGATTGACTTTGATCGCACCGTCATGCGCTTCCCGCTCGCCCGTGATGACCGGTACTTCACCCAGCGTGATGGAGAGTGGGATACGAACGGTGTGGAGATAGAGATGGCAGCCGACACAAGGGGTGGCAAATCCGTATCTTGAGATAAGCTTACTGATGAATCGTCCGTTTAATGCCTGCCAAAAGCCGGGAGACCCCAAGACGATCATGTCGTGAATGCACACTTGGGGCAAGCGCCTTGCCAGGCGATCGACTGCGCTTTCCACGGTTTTCCAGGGCCCGTGCTCGGTCCCCGTATAGACGTAGGTGGGCAGAAGATCCGTAAAACCTTCGTCCTCGGCGCTTTTTACAGCCGCAGCCACGCTGTCGCGGCCCGCAATTTCCGCGATGGCCAAGCCGGGCGTGGCCCTGTATTCTTCAATCTTTTCTGGAGGTAGAAGCCATTCCGGAAGGTCAATAACGCACTCCGGTTTATTCAAATAAAGTTCTTTCAGGGAGGAATTAGAAATTGACATGCCCTTTGTGCATTAAATAATCCACAAGCCTCCCCTGCACCCCGGGGGACCTTAACTCCTGAACCCAAAGCAGAGCTGTACCTTATTAATTTCGTAACATCTAAGATATAGCAGGTCAATGGGGTCAATCCTGTATTTTGCGATAAAAAATACGGTAGTTAACGGATGGGGCCAGGGTGCAGCTTGTAGCCCAGGCAGGGCGTGTCAGATCACCAAGACGAGATTTTTGCATAACCCCTTGGAACGTCCCTCGTGAGGTTTTTGGGTACCCATCCGGGCGAAGTGAACGCCCCACGTCAGTGGGCAAATTCTAAACTGTTTGAGGCCGTTAGGCCGAGTTTAGCGCAAAGCTTCACTACGTGCTAGAATTCAGTGAGCAAGCCCGTAGATGGGTCAAAAAGCTCATGTAACTAAGTGAGAAGGGGCTATGCAAAGGTCTCAAGACTTCAGGTTGCCTGAACCATGTCAAGGTCCCGTTATTACCGTCGATTTGGGCCTTCAGCCAGAATGGAAGCATTAGAGAAGAAAGGGTTTTGATTGTGGCCACGGAAGACGGGTCGCAGATATTCTGCGCGTGTAACCCAAGGACTCATTTGGGTAAAAGATTCTTCAGATGGAGTTCCAGTTCTCTTTGGGCCAGGTACCCCTTATGAATCTTTACGATGTTTCCCTTATTATCTAAAAATACGGTTGTTGGTAAAGTCTTCACACCGCCAAAAGCATTGGTGATCTGGTCCTCTTTATCCATGGCGATTTCATAGGTTATGTTGTGTTGAGCCACAAATTCCCTTACCTTGGGTGCCGAATCCTGTGTGGCAATGCCCAAGAAGGCTATGCCGTTGTGTCGATAAGCCGTGTGCATTCTTTCGAGAGCCGGCATTTCCTCTATACAGGGACGGCACCATGTGGCCCAGAAGTTGATCACTACGAGTTGATTCAGACCGCACAGATCCTCCAATGTTACGTCTTTGCCTTCTATGGTAGTAATTGTCAGGTCATGGGCCTTGATAGGAACCCTGTGTGCCTTTGGCGAGAAAAGCTGTTTTATTGAGATAAATCCTTCTATTTGCAGGGGATCAAATACGCGATGGACCGGGTTTGCCACCTGAGCAAATAAGATAGCCCCGATCAAAAAGCCACCGGCTACGACCATGTACCGTTTTAGGCCGCCTCCCAGGCGGACCAACGTCGAAAGGGGTCAGCCGGCAATCAGCATGTAGCCCGCGCCTTGCAGTACGCCACCCACCAGGCTGTGCACTCCTGGAGCCCCGCCCCAGCCAACATCGGCTCAGGTTGGGCACGGTTCATAGCCCCAAATATTCACGAGCCCAAAAGCGCCAATACTGACCAGTACTGCAACCAGTTGGTGGTACCGGCCCATCATGAAGATGTCGCTGAAGGCCGCCGGGATGGAATAATTCGTCCGCCTGACGACGATGGCCAGGGCCATCCCGATGAACAAGAGCATTACATTGGCTGGCATTTACCTGTCCTCTATCCCCCAACGATTTTTAGTCCCAACCACATGCCTATTATCATTCCACCTACTGCGACGAAACTGGCTATATCTAATCCGGGTACCCCAGCGAGTAAATGTTTGATCACGCATCCATTGGCCAGTAGCACACCAAAGCCGATCAGCGCACCGCCCCCAATGTCATACGGGAGGTCATCCTTTAGGATCTTTTGTCCATGAAAAGCCTTCCAGGTCAGTTGTCGCGACAAGACAGCGTCCAGAAAGGAACCAAGAACAATCCCCAATACCAAAAACCTCAAGATAGGGGGGATGCCTGACAACAGATAGCTGGATGTCAGGATTACTTTTTCGCTCCAAGCTAACGTGTTGGCCAGAAAACCCCCGACGGAGATGACTTCGGGTTTTCCCGTTGATGACCACAGAGGGGAGACAAAATAGAAGAGAAGCCCGAGCAGGCCGACGCCGAGGCCGCCAAGGATCGGTTTGAACCATGGGCTGGCTACCCATGAACTGGCTGATCGCCCCTCATCCACGTTCATTACCTTTCGCGCCTTGCTTGTTCGGCAAGGAGTCAGGCTTCCTCCGGTCCCGGCAAGTCGGAACATGGGATGCGTTCGCTGTTGCGGTTCACATGCCGGACCGATAGAATATTTCTATACTAAGTTTCACTACCCAAAGAAAAAATCAATACCAACTTTTCTTACACAGGAGTGAGGAGGATGCTCGCCAGGTGTTTTGACAATGGATTGAAGCTTCCTGCAGTCCCGAAAAGTCGGGAACCGAAATGCGTGTGGTGTTGGCGTTCAAACCACACGAACGAAGGATCGGCCTGTCGAAACAACTTCGCCCACTCGGGCGGCCCTTTCGATGCCTGCCTCTTTAAACGCAGTAAGGAGTTTATCAGCCTGGACATTGGGTGCGGACAGCAGGAGTCCTCCCGAGGTTTGTGGGTCGAAGAGCAATTCTTCCTCGTGGGTCGACCTTGTCGAAACAGCCTCCCAAAAACCCTCAGACAGCTTTCTGTTGGGCTCATTGCTCCCGGTAGTTTCGCCTTTTTTGTACATCTCAAGGGCATTGGGATGAAAAGGGAGCTTGTCATAGAAAAGATCGATTTCTACCCCACTTCCCTTTGCTAGTTCAAGCGTGTGACCTAAAATTCCAAAGCCTGTTATGTCGGTACATGCATGAACGTCGAACTTCAAGGCGGTTTCAATGGCCTTCTTGTTTAGGGCTGCCACCTCTGGGAGAATAGCTTCGAGCTCATGATATGGAAGGCTTCCTGCTCGGCTGGCATTGAAGAGCACACCTGTACCCAAAGGCTTGGTAAGAATGAGGCTGTCTCCTTGTTGGGCACCGCAGTTGGTCAAAATCCTGTCAGGATGTACAATGCCGGTGACCGCCAATCCGTACTTTGGTTCGTTATCATCAACCGAATGCCCTCCTGCCATACAAGCACCGGCTTCCAGAACCTTCTCACCCGCCCCACGCAGTATCTCCTTCAACAATCCCATGTCCAATTTTTTTGAAGGATACATAACCAAGCTCAGTGCGGTCAAAGGCCTCCCACCCATGGCATAGACATCAGAAATTGAGTTTGCGGCTGCAATTTGCCCAAACCAGTACGGGTTATCCACCGGCGGAGTGATGTAATCAACGGTACTGATCACCGCCATGTCGGGCGAGACGCGATAGACGGCAGCATCATCAGATGTCTCAAAACCGACCAGCAAGTTAGGATCATTTGATGGCCGCAAAGATTTTAGGGCTTCCGACAGATCCGTCGGACTTATCTTGGCAGCTCATCCGCATGTGCGTGACAGGCCCATTAATGTCTTTTTCTTTCTGAAAAACACGGTCTGTCCTCCAATCTACTAGGCCCCCTGTAAGCTATCTCAAAAAAGTGGTTCAGGGTTCAGGCTGCACCGCTCTGCGGGCTGTTCGGGCCATCTTTCGGATGAGGGCCAATGGGTGACCGGCATGCACCCCGGACACGCAGTGCTGCCGCAAGGCAGAACCCGCGCCCCGAAGGGCGGGGAGGCTTCACATTTTGCGAAGAGTCTTGGTCTTTGAAGTGCTCGTCAGCCATTCTTTATCACTCGGATCTCTTAAGAGGTGGCCCAGGGATGAGAGATCGTCGCTGCATTAGCAGGGCTGCAGGGTAGGTTGGGAGTTAGACTATCCTTTAACCATGGTTAGGAATCGATTCAAGCCCGCCTTGAGTTTAGAGTCCTTGGCTGCAAGAAAATCCCAGTCGGCTTGCTCGACCAAGTCAGGTCGCGCTTCAAGAATGAACCGTGCTGTAAACTCGCCCACCTCCGCAGTGTGGGCAGAACAATGCTTTAAAAGGGCTTTATCGTCATCCTTGAATTTCTTTGTCAGAATCCGGCAACACGGTGATCTAAACTTAGACCGGAAGCGGTCGTAGAGTTCTTTACTCGTTGCCTGTGAGCTTTTTGAGCCCCTTCTGCCTGTTCCATGTCGGCCAAGGAATAGTCCCACAGCCATCAGTGCGCCGCTGAAAGCACCGCAGATGCAGCGGGCCCCGCCAATGCCTTCAGAAAATCCTGAGGATAGGCTAATAGCAGCCTCTGGTGGTAAGCCACCTCGCAACCCCTGGTTGAGAACATAGAGAACAGTCTCGGCACAGAGGAACTGGTGGGTCTCGAAGAGGTTCTCAGCCCGACGCCTAATGAGGCCGACCAGTTCCTCACGTGGCGATGCCGCACCTCTTTTGTCCTGACTTCTCAATGCAGGTAGCCTATTCCCCTTTGCCCGTTGGGTAATCAGCTTCTTTCCAAGCCTTGATCCCGCCTGGATAACGGTAGACCTTCGTATAGCCAAGCTTGACGGCCCACATGGCCCCATTGTGACTTCGGGTGCACTTAACAAACCCGCAGTAAATGACGATTATCTTGTTCTTATCCGTACCCAAAAGTTTTGCAAAATCCTCCTTGGTTTTGTTGTCTGTCTCCGCTGTGTTCCACTCCGTCATTTCAAGGATGGGAAACAGGAACTGGACCGCACCGGGGACATGGTTCTTCTTGTAGCTTTTTTCATAGGGCATGGTGTCTACAATAAGCATATCTTTTTTCTGGTCAATCCAGCTTTTTAGTTCGTCCGTGGCAACGATCTTATAACCACCTCTTTCGACTTCCTTCAGAAATTTTATGGCGTTCTGCTCATTTTCCAACTCTTTCTTTCCGAAGCAAAACCCGGTGCCCAATAGACCGAAAATCAAAGCAATACATACGAAGATAACAAAAAAGGTCTTTCCACTACACATTCGTTCACTTCCTCCTTTCACGATGTTTGACAAATTCGTAAAAAATTCATCTGTCCCGACTTGTCGGGACTGCACGGAGCCGCCAGGAGGATATCCTTTTTGAGGTCAGGTCACTGATATGGCCTGACAGGCCCCTCACCGGCACCATATTCGACATACGGTCCTGAAGCATTTACAATAAGCTCTTCAGTTTGTATGCACTGTTTGCGTGTACCTGGTTCGTGATGTTCGATACCAGTTGCCACTGACGAGCAGGGTGAGGATTGACCTTCCTCAAAAAGGATGTGACCCCGGCGGCTCAAAAAAGGGGCGCGTATCCATATGAACTTTTTACGAAACCGTCTGCCTGACCCTCCTTACAGGGCCACCAAGTTTCATGATGGCCTGTGGGATGCGTGCGCCTTGAGGAGCGGATCGGGTGGCCCAGCGCCACCAGTAAAGGTAAAGCGCGCCAGCAATCATCCCTAAATCCCTGTAAAAGGCTATCCTAAGCGCACCGTGCTCTCCCAGCTCATCGGCTGAAAAACAGCCACAATCAATGTCAAGATCCTTTAAGATCCCGAACCACAGGACAAAGGCGAACATGACCAACAGGCCGAATGTGAAACTCAAGCTGCCTCGGACATCCAAAATCAAGCCGAGCCCGGCAAGCAACTCTAAAACGGGAAGTCCAATGGCTACTGGAACGAGCAGGCCTTCCGGCACCAATTCGTACGCCGCAATGATCTCCGAAAAGGCTTCCAGGTCAGACAGTTTGGCTGAGCCGGCCCACAAAAAGATCACGCCGAGGCCAAGGCGCATCAGCCGATAAGACCACAGCGAGACAGCCATACTTGAAAATCCGTTCATCTTGATCTTATTCCAGTTCACGTCTTTGTGATCACGTACAACCAAATCGTGTTGACCCGAGACTATCTGACATTGGTGACGAAAGTCCAATACATAATATTGATACAGGTCGCCATGTCATATAGATATTATCGATAGTTGAGCATTTTCTTAGGCGATGAGAATGACTGGACGCTTAGGGATTCGTTGGTGGTCTATTGCAGGATATGTGTCAGGAGAACCCCATTCGGAGGCCATAGCATCATCTGAGGGACGCGCCGTAAACCATCCGGCCTTCGAAAAATTAACAAAATCAAATTTTTGCGTAAGGGGTGCAGGCGGGTGTGTTATGCAAGCCATGCCGCATATTGACGCTGCAATTTCAGAAGGGGCGTTTGCTGGTGGAAGCTAAGTAAGAGGCGTGCCGGGCTTGGCTGGGCCGTCCACGGTTATCAGCTTACAGGTGTCACCCTCGGCGGCTGTTAAGACCATCCCCCGCGATAAGATGCCCATCAGTTTAGCCGGTTTGAGATTAGCTACGATAACCACCTGTTTTCCAATGAGATCCTCAGGCTGATAGCTCTCTGCAATACCCGCTACGACGGTCCGCTCTTCTCCGGCATTGACCTTCAATTTCAAAAGCTTTTTAGCCCTTGGAACCGGCTCGGCATGGACCACGGTGGCCACCCTAAGGTCCATCTTCTGGAACTGGTCCGGTGAGATGTCGGGCTTCCGCGAGACCGATGCTTTTTTTGATGGAGCGGTCTCTTGGCTGGGGGGCTGCAGTTTATCCTCTTCAATCCTCGGGAACAGGGTAATCGTTTTGGGAAGTTTTTTTCCGACTTGTGTCTTCCCCCAAACGTTGAGGTCCTCCAATGTCTGGAAATTTTGGGGCGTTGACATACCAAGGTGTTCGCACATAACCTGAGCAGTCCGCGGCATAATGGGATAAATGAGTCCCGCAATGATGCGGAGGCCTTCCAGGATATTATAAAGCACTATCTGTAACTGTTTGCGTAGGGACTTTCTCTTGGCCAGCTCCCATGGGGCGGTTACGTCTATATACTTGTTGATACGGTTTATGAATTCCCAAGTGGCCATCAGAGCCTTTTGGAAAGCAAGGCCTTCCATAGCTTCTCGGTACTCTCGAACTGCCTTATCGGCATCCGATTTAATTTCGAGATCCAAATCACTCTCCGAAGCCCCATCGCCTTTCGGCACAATACCTTTGAAGTATTTGTGGACCATGGTGAGACTCCGGCTAAAGAGATTCCCCAGGTCATTGGCAAGGTCAGAGTTAATACGCTGAATGAGGGCCTTCTCACTGAAATTGGAATCAAGGCCAAAAACCATCTCGCGCATGAGGAAGTATCGAAAGGTGTCCGTGCCATATTGACTCTTCAGCTCAAGGGGTTCCACAACATTCCCGAGGCTCTTGGACATCTTGCTTTCGTCCACATTCCAGTATCCGTGAACGTGAAGGTGCTGATAAAGCGGAATATCCGCTGCCTTCAGCATAATCGGCCAGTAAATCCCGTGTGGTTTAAGAATATCCTTGGCTATAAGATGCTGGACGGACGGCCAAAACTTCTGGAACAACGGACCGTCCGGATACTCTAGAGCAGAGACATAGTTCAGGAGGGCATCGAACCAAACATAAGTGACGTAGCGGTCATCAAAAGGAAGGGTAATGCCCCATTGAAGCCGGCTCTTGGGGCGGGATATACACAGATCCTCAAGGGGCTCCCGCAAGAAGGCGAGCACCTCATTTCTGTAACGTTCGGGGCGGATAAAACCCGGGTGCGTGTTGATATAATCGATGAGCCAATCCTGATATCGGCTCATTCTGAAAAAGTAATTGGACTCCCTAATAACTTCAGGAATCGTTTTGTGATCCGGACACCGGCCATCCACTAGCTCGCGTTCTGTATAGAAACGTTCACATCCAAAACAGTATGCGCCTTCGTATTCACTGAAGTAAATGTCTCCCGCGTCATAGATTTTTTGAAGGACCTCCTTGACAACCTTTATGTGGGCACGGTCTGTGGTGCGTATAAATTGGTCGTATTCTATGTCAAGTTCGGGCCACAATGCTTTGAAGAGCTCACTGATCTTGTCCACATAGGCGAGTGGGCTCATGTCTTCTGCCTTGGCTGCTAGGACCACCTTGTCACCATGTTCATCGGTTCCCGTTAAAAAGTAGGTGT
Organism: Desulfobacteria bacterium; assembly: GCA_041547605.1. GTDB lineage: Bacteria > Desulfobacterota > Desulfobacteria > Desulfobacterales. The sequence continues at coordinate 5,319 of JBFEUB010000068.1, read as the reverse complement.
CACGGCCGCACATTTGGTGGAAGCGATTCAGAACGTCGGCCACAACCGTGGTGTAAGCATGACCCAAGTGAGGTCGGGCATTAACGTAATAGATGGGGGTTGTCACGTAGAACAGATTCACGCAGCCGTCTCCTCAATGATTTCATCCAAACCCACGTCAAGTTCATGTCCCTCGTCCGTTTTAATGGTGATCGATTCCTTTAATACGTTCTGTCTCACGACCTTGCCTTTTCCCATTTTAGTGCGGACGTACTTCCCTGCTTCCGGGAACCTGGATTTAAGGTCGCAGTATGCCTTATGTTCGAATGCCAGGCAGCACATCAGCCTTCCACACAAGCCTGAAATCTTGGTCGGATTCAGTAACAGACCCTGCTCTTTGGCCATTCGAATTGATACTGGCTCAAAGTCGCTCATAAACGCAGAACAGCAAAGAGTGTGGCCGCACCTTCCAATCCCTCCGCAGATCTTGGCTCGATTTCGCACACCGATCTGGCGCAGTTCAATACGCATGCGATAGGCCTTAGTCAGCATCTTGACCAATTCCCGAAAGTCGACGCGCCCGTCAGCAGTGAAATAAAAGGTTAACTTGGATCCGTCGAACTGGCTTCGCACAGAAACGAGGTTCATTTCAAGCCCCAATTCATCAATGCATTTTAGACAATATGCACGCGCTTGGGCCTCTAACTCTACATTTTTCTCGTGTTGGGCGAGGTCTGCATCATTTGCTAGTCGATAAACCTTCTTTAGACGAATATTGGATTCCTCCTCGCTCGCAGGTCTGGGGGGCGTAACTATCGTGCCAAGCTCTAAACCGTGCTCGGTTTCCACCATTACATGACTGCCGCGTGAGAGTACAAACAGACCGGCATCATAATTGTACATTCTGTGTCCTGGTTCGACGCATACACCGACAATTTTACCCATCATATCTCCAAGGACAAACGTGTCTAAAATAAACTAGAAGCTATCTCAAAAATGCGTCTGACGCTCCATGGCGGCGTTGCGAGTCGGCTCAAAATGCTCACATACTACCGTTGTATGCTGCGCTTTTTCGCCCCCCCACGCCTTGCCCTGAACCCTGATCCACCTTTTTGAGATAGCTTCTAATATGCCTAACATCAAAAAAGACAAAAAACAATTTATGCAAGGAGTCCTATAAAATCCTTAACCCTATCTCACGGCACGCTTGGGTGTTCATCTGTGCATAGACGTATCAACATGACCTCCAAGGCCAGCCGTGGATTTGAGTTCCGTGAGATGGCGGTTTGTGTTGCATTGATAGCCTCTACCTTGCCCAAGAGCTCTCTGGTAGATTGCCCCTTGGAGGCCTGCTGTATCTTGTTCATTAGGTTCTTATGAACAATCCTCTCAGGAGAGACCTTATACAAGAGCATGTCTCTATACCAGGTCGTGAGTAAGTCTAAGGCGTCGGCCAGTTTCCCTTTATCACGGGACAGGGACTCAGCGAACGCAAGAACCGGCTGAATGGAAGCCGTGGAATGAGATGAAACATTATCAAGAAGACCGGAGCGCCAAAGGCTCCACGCTTCTACGTCCACCGATAGCGCCTTGCCTAAGCTGCCCTGGGTCGATACAGCAACAGTTGTAGCCGTTTGTCTATCAAGCCCGCGCAGATCCATAAGCGCCTCAGCCACCTTCTCATACGGAATCGGCCTGAAAGCGATTTGTTGGCACCTGGATACGATCGTGGGAAGCAGGTCCGATGTCTGGCTTGCTGTGAGGATGAGGATCGTCTGTCCGGGCGGTTCCTCCAATATCTTTAGAATTGCGTTCGATGCTTCAAGGTTCATCGCTTGTGCGTCACTGATGATCACGACCCGCTGGTTTCCCTCAAGGGGTGCAAATCGCAGCTCCCTGGCCACGGTCCGGACCTGGTCGATCTTTATAAAGGCGCCTTCGGGTTTCACGGTAATCATGTCCGGGTGGGATCCAGAGATCATCTTTTGACACGAAATACACGCTCCACAAGCCGACACGCCCACAGGGCCCAGGCAATTGAGCGCCATGCCCAAGGCCACAGCCGTTTTTCGTTTACCAATTCCATCAATACCCGTAAACAACAAGGCGTGGGGAATGCTCCTCTTTTGAAGAGTCTGGGTCAAGAACCGGATTGGACGATCCTGCCCAATGATCGATTCAAAAGTCATCAGAGTTTCCCTTGTCTGTAAACCACCACGCATCAGAAGCCGTGTTCAAGATTTCCTTTGCCAGCGATTTACCAACCCGGGTTTTCATTCGATCCATCACATGGGGAAGCCAGGTCTTGGGCCCATTGTTTCCCGCATCATGCAGGGCTTTGAGTTCCAAGATAAGTGCCAGCTGGTCTGCGTCGTGTGCAAGCTGTGCCTCCAATGTCTCTGCAGAATTAAACTCTTCAATGAGATCAGCCACTGCTTGACCAAAAGGAATATCCTTGGTGAGGTCCGCAATGGTCCGAGATTCATCGACTGAAAGGTACTTTTTTTGAACATAGTTTAGATCCCCGGTTCTCGCCTCGGTCAGGTCATGAATGAGGCACATTTGGAGCAGTTTCAGGGGATCTACCTCTGGGACGATCTGCGAAAGAACATAACCGACGAAAGTAGCAACAAAGCTATGGTCAGCCACTGATTCTCCACCAGACCCAAGGAAGTGAAATCCAGATCTGGGGATGTCTTTTAGAATCCTGGCCTCAAAGAGCAGATTTGCAATGCTTTTCATGATGTATGCAAGTTTTATGAAAATGTTTTTGGGGTACTTATTTGCTATGTCTTTCGTGATATTTTTTAACGGTCAAAAAAAGCTAAAGGCGCAAAGCTAAAGGCGCTGGACCTTTTGCCTTATGCCCCGAGCCCGGTCATTTCGACCGTAGCGTTTCAATACTCCTTCATGCTCCCTTGCACAAGCTGAAAGTGTCTTTCTTAAACCTTAAATGTATACAATTGAGGCCACGAAGGCAACCCGAAAATGACTTGACACCCTCATACACCTCATATAACTTCCGCACAAAATTATATGTTCTGTAACAGGGGCGAGAACAAGAAATCCCGTCCGAGGGTTATGCCGGCGTGACCACATACAAGCCGGTCAACGCCACAAGCTGACCCGATTGAAGCTTGCCCTGAGCCGGGAGAGGCCAGGGGGCGCATCGAAAGGGTATTATGTCAATAACAAACGGCAGTGACATCATACAAATGATTCTCTACGCAGGACCTATGGTGCGTCTTATCCTGTTGCTTTTGTTATTTTTCTCGGTTGCCTCTTGGGCTGTCATTTTTGCAAAATATCGCACAATCAAGAGGGCGCGAAAAGAGTCGGCCCATTTTGTTGAACTCTTTTGGAATAGCCGTGACCTTTCCGAGGCATTTGCTGCCTCGAAGCGTCTCCGGCACAGCCCCATAGCGAAAGTATTTCGTTTGGCTTATGTTGAGCTGAAGAAGGTCAACAGATCCCAATCATCCCCCACGGGGGATGAGGTGACAGACCAGACGTCGTTAAGTCAAAAGATGGTCGCGGTTGACAATATTAAGCGAACGCTTCGGCGAGCGGTGAACATGGAATTGACCGGGCTGGGCAAGGCCCTTCCCTTTTTGGCAACAACCGGAAATACAACCCCCTTCATCGGCCTTTTTGGCACTGTGTGGGGAATTATGAATGCCTTTCGCGGCATTGGTTTGAAGGGTTCCGCCAATTTGGCTACAGTGGCCCCGGGCATTTCAGAGGCCCTCATTGCTACAGCTGCCGGATTGGCTGCTGCCATACCGGCTGTTGTGGCGTATAATTATTTCACCAGTAAGGTGCGTGTTCTGGAATCCGAAATGCAAAATTTCTCTGCCGACTTCTTGAACCTCATGGAACGTGACCTGATGAGACGAGGAGGGAAGTAGACCCATGGCTATGGAACGAGGCAGCGGCTCTTTCATGTCGGATATCAATGTAACGCCCCTGGTAGATGTCATGTTGGTCCTACTCATCATTTTCATGGTCACAGCCCCCATGATGATGCAAGGGGTCAATGTCTCACTACCCAAGACGACATCCAAGCCCCTTCCGGCAGAAAAGGAACACCTAATCATCACTGTCGACCGAAGCCACCAGGTCTATATCAATGATTACAAAGTAGAACTGGAGGCGCTGCAGACCAAACTGAAAAAAATCTATGAAGGCCGTCCCGATGAGAAGGTTTATTTCCGGGCCGATAAGGGCGTACCTTATGGGGTCGTTGTACGCGTTATGTCAGAGGTGAAGAACGCTGGTGTGGAAAAACTTGGGATGGTTACCGAGCCCCTGGAAGAGACCAAGAAGCGCCGATAACACAAGGCACTGAACCCATGCCTGCGCGTATAGATGTTTTGGACCAAGACCATGGCACGGCCCGAATCTGGGTCGTGATGACGGGCCTTTCCGTATTGTGCCATGTCCTTTTCTTTTCGGGTGTTATTTTATTGCCGCAGTTGCGCTTTGATAGACAATACATACCTTCTGCCGTTGAGATAGATCTGGTAAGCCTTCCCCCAGCAGTATCAAGGCTACCAGGGGGCCCTCAAGTAGCGGTTCCTCCAAAGCCAGAGAAAAGCTCACAACTCTTGCCCGTCAAGAAAAAAACCATACAGACAATAGTAAAAAAGCCTGCAGAGGTGTCTGTGGCGCCAAAACCGCTTGCGGTAAAGAAATCACTCAAGAAGAAGACCTACGATGCCTCGAAGGTAATTAAGAGCGCCATTGACAAGATCGAGGAGGATGCCCCCAAATCAAGGCCCCATTCTGTGCTTCAGGCCATTGATAAACTAAAACAGGAAGCTGTGGATCAGGCAGGGGTGGTCATGAGGGGCGGCGCGGGGCCAGGTGGAGCGAGCCGGAGAACCTTAGAACTCTTGGATATTTACAACGCAGAGATTTGGCATCGGATACACAAAAACTGGGCTTTTTCCGAGGAAATGGTTCGAGGCCGCACCGATTTGGAAGCTACGATTATTGTGAAGATTATGAAGACAGGGGAAATACGGGATATCTGGTTTGAAAAGAAGTCGGGTAACAGCTATTTTGACGATTCAGTCTTTAAAGCTGTAAAAAAATCCGATCCCTTGCCCCCACTTCCTGACGGATATCGTAGACCTTTCTACGAGGTTGGATTCCGGTTCAACCTTTCTGAATTACAAAGAGGGTTCTGATTTCTTTTTTACGAAATATTCCAGAATGCTCCGACTTTTAGTCGGGGATGAATGGTTCCGCTTTTGATGAGCAATGTCTTTAGGCATTGCTGAGCAAATTTGAACGATGAAATTGTGAAAAGTTGCGTCAAGAAGCTCCGACCTTTGG
>JBFEUB010000067.1:0-15303 GCA_041547605.1 Desulfobacteria bacterium | reverse complement strand
TCCTCTTGCCCATGAGGCACACTCCGAACCGAAGAGGTGACAGAGAATCCGGAGCCAGGGTTAAGGTCTCATCCTATCTGTTAGATAGCTGTGGTGACACTAAATATCCCCACAGGCTCCAGACCTCGACGCCGCAGCCCCCAGCACCCGAACTCTAGGGGTCGTCTATGGTCAGACCTGCGGCTCATTGATGCTTAGCGATGAACCACTTACAAGTATATATCAAATTGCCCCTTCAATAGTGCCGTGTCACGAGACTACCTACAACCTGTTTACAGTTGAGACCTCGTTGCTTCCCTATGCTTTTCTGTAAGAAACAGAACGTGCACACCAAAGCAGGGCAAGGTTAACGTACACCGCGTGTGTTGTTTCAGATAAATTCTCAGCGAACACGAACACGGCAGGGGCAAATTGTCAAAGACCTTACCTACATATAAAATAATGCAGGTAAAACGGAATACAAGACGACCAGCAAGAAAATAAAGGAGGCTTATGTAGTGGACATAACCGTATTAAGCACTTGCGCTAAGCTTCCAAATTTGGTGCGTGTATTTGTGAGCACTTTCCGCCTTCTGAGCATGGCCCGGGGCCTGGGGAGTGAGTATTGAAACAATGCGTGGGGAATAATGTGGGGAAAAAGATTTTAGAGTGGTTGTCAGAAATACGTTCCGATTGGATAACGGAACATTATTCTGACAACCACTGTAGAAGCAAAAAAAGGGCTTAGAATTTCTCCTAAGCCCTTCAATTTATTGGTAGCGGGGCGCGGATTCGAACCACGGACCTTCGGGTTATGAGGCGAATTCGCGCCCCTTATCATTTCAATAAGTTACAATCTTTTCTACTTATTATGGGTACTGGATCATGTTGGATTCTACCGAATTGTGATGGGAAAATGCACCCTAATACGCACCCAGCAAAGCCTTCCCATATCAAACGAATAATTGAACAGGCCGAATGTAATCCAAGCAGACGCATAAATGGAATGCCAAGACCCTGTTTCCTGGAAAGAGGCGGGGTCTTGTGTTTGGTAAGGATGTTTCGGCTTCGATATGGTTTTGTTATCCTACGAAACAAAATGGCTCATGCCAAGTATGACGAAACGCTTTCGCACTTTAGAAGCATCGAGGGTAGGCCGGATTGGCAAGTGGAAGCTTGTACATGCCACAATGCCGTCGTGAATGCTCTGATGTTAATCAACCCTGGAACTGGATACGCAACACACCCTGCCGATGAAGTCCGCGAACATTTCAAAGCACTACGCGTTCATGCCGAGGGTGAATGAAGTTGTTTACTAACAGATAATGGTCTCGACGTCCCAAAGTGCCTAATAAAGGGTTGGAGGCGACGCATTTCAATCTACTCTGTGCTCCGGTTTCCGAGCACGGCCGAATTCGGGTTTTGATCCCTGCACTGGCGAGGAATATCCGAAAGTCTCCGCCCTGATTTCCGAGTAAATTAGACAAAGTTTGCTCTTGACACACCTCGTTTCTCCTCTTATGGTCGCAGTTCTAATCTTTCGGTGGACTATCAAAGAAAGGATTAACTCGAACACCATGGGATTGTTGTCTCGCGCTGTGTCTATCACACGCTACCGGGTTGAGGGTAAACTCAAAAAACCTATCCTCGAGACAGTGGTTCGCTGCCTGAAAGAGCATGCCATTTCAGACATAGAGGGGGACGTTTCAGACAAGATTGTTGGGTGGACATTATTTGACAGGCCCTTTGAGCCTGATTTCAACGGGTCGTCTTATCTTATGGGGACCTATTTTGTCTTTTCCTTGAGGATAGACAAAAGGACCATTCCTGCGAAACTCCTGAAAAAGCATTGTGCCATAGAAACGGCCAAACGGCTTGATGAGAGCGGGCGGCCATATGTGTCGCGCGAGGAAAAGAATATGATCAGGGATCATGTGAGAAATGTCCTTACCTTGCGCATTCCCGCAACGCCCCATGTACACGATCTGATCTGGAGCTACGAAGATGCCTCTTTGTGGTTCTTTACGACCCAGAAGGCAGCCAACGAAGAACTGGAGACCGTGTTTCTCAAGTCGTTTGGGCTTTCCCTCATCAGACTTTTTCCGTACACCATTGCGGATCTTGCGATGGACCTTTCAGGCCAACAGCGGGATATCTTACTGAAGCTCGATGCCACGAGCTTCTTGGATTAACACATGCTTGATGTCTCAGTTTCCTACAACCGCTACAAGTTCTTAGGGTATGAATACCTGACATGGTTATGGTTTGTGATTGATCAGGATCAAGCCAAGATAGCAAGCCTTGAACCAGAGCCGGTATCTATTGAAATTGGCAACGGCATTGTTTTTGAAAACAAGAAAAGAGGTGCGGCGGAAAGCATTACCATCAAGGGGGATGATGCAGGGCTTGAAGAGGGCATGGTAGCCTTGAGAAAAGGGGCCCTGGTGACCGAGCTTAACCTTCTTCTGAAGGCAGGCGAGCAGCAGTGGCAGTTTACCCTCAAGGGGGAGAGCCTCCATTTTGTCAGTTTCAAAACCCCGCCGACCGGCCCTGTGGAGTCCAGGGAGGATTTAGAGGGGGCTGTCCTTGAAAAGGCGTATCTTTGTGAAAGGGCCATTCAATGCATGGACAAGCTTTTCAAGCAGTTTATCACCCTCAGGGTTTCAGACGACTGGTCCAAGAAGGTGGTTCCCCGTGTCAGGAAATGGATGCATTCCTAAATAAGGTTGATCCTTCAGTCGAACAGCATTGATATCTCATTTATCTTGAATCAGGCCAAATTCATAATACTGCCATACTTAGTAGTGTCCGGTTAACATTCGAATAATTTCAACTGTATACAGTTTGTAGTAATTTGGTTTTTGTAAGTTTTCTCTGTGAGTGCCTGTAAAATGGGCATTTTCTCGAAAATCGTAATACTTAAAATCTGTAAAATTGTGTAGAGACTGAGATCAATATTCGGCCATTCTTTTATGATTGCCACCAACACATAAATCGACACGGCAATACATATTTGAGTTCTGACAGCATTATCAGGGGTACCGTAAAAACGCTTTATTCTGAGATGTTGTTTAATCCATTTGAAGAATATCTCTACCTGCCAGCGGCGTTTGTGAGGTTCCGCTATAAAAACCGCAGACAGTCTACAGTGCTTAGTAATAAAGGTTAGCCGTTTGTCCGTTAATGCATCGTAGTATTTTATCCGTCGCAATTTTTCCGGATAAGCTTTCTTTGAATAATAGGTCACCGGAACAACAACTTGATCACAGCGTATGCCTGACCTTTTATCAATGGCACAAGAGTACAGGCGACGTAAAACCGTGTTGGATTTTGTTCTAATAACAAAAAATGCTGGTATTTGGTGCAACATTTAGAGACGTTCAAAATCCAGATAGCCCCTATCCATAATGTAAATTGCACCGACTTCCGGCAAGAGGTGATCCCAAATGTTCACCTCATGGTATTTACCGTCAGTAATGGCGATAAAAGACGGTATATTCCCCCTCAAGTCCAAGAGGGTGTGCATCTTGATCGCTGCTTTTGTTTGTCGAAAGTGTGCCCAGGGAAACAGTGACAGACATAGATCGATAATGGTGGCATCCAGTGCGTAGACTGTTTCGTCTAGTTGAAGCCCAAAATCGTCTTTGGAATAAAGCCGCCTGGCCTCACTAATAAGGATTTGAGCAAAGTCTCTATAAATGCGCCAATCCCTTGTTTCATTTGCATCGGCTAAAGTACTGCGACAGACTTTGCCACGGATGCCCATATGATAGAGCTTGTCTTGTACTGCTCTCAGGCAACACTGGATATCGCGCAGGCTTTCTCGAAAAGTCAGTTGAGCAAAAGCCATACACAATAACTGATCGTAGCATGTAAAAGAACGGACGCGATAATTACCTTTGTATCGCTCCACGCATTGACGACATTTTTTTTGATGGGAAGAAACTCTATGATCTGACCGAAAATGGTTTTACCTGTGTTCATTGGGCTCTCCTTCCGGGAACATAAAATGATCGGCAAGGAGTACCAAGTTGTTCGGGTTAATTATGGCTTCACAGTGAGTGGCCCCCCAAAAGGCCCCAGTTAAAGATTCCAAGCTGAATTTTTCGGCCAAGCAACCTTTCTTTACCTCAATCTACCCCACCGTTTGACGAAACTTATCATATGAGTTATAAACCTTTGATAGGCCTGTCGGGTTGGTGGGTATCAATAATGGGAGTACGTTTGAAAATACTGCGCCTTGAAATATTAGAGATAATCTAAAGCTGTCTTGAGTCGGGACACACCTTGAAAAGCCGGTTTTTTCCCTAATCCGGTTTCGATATGGTTTTCATATCTTGACATTTCCTGAAATAGAGGTAATGAAAAATCTCTAGTTCCGGATTCCTGGCAGTAAACCCCATGAGGCGTAGGATCAGATCTTTTGATTTGTAAAATTGCGCTTGCGCCCCGTCCTAAAATAATAGATTCTCAAAATGAAACATTTGCCCCCGATCTTACATAACTGCTCCCGACTTCACATAACCAGGTACTCGTGCGAAGACAATGGAAAAGCGTGACGATTCATCGTTAAGCAAAAACCTCCGTTCAGCGGAAAAGAAACTCACCAAAGGACTTATTAAATGGAAACTCAAACGTGATGGTTTGCCGACCCCTGATGAAGAAACCATGGATAAAGGTTCAGAGCGAATCGTTAATGAGGCGCATAATATAATGAAGAGACGTGCCAAGAGTATCCTTGAAGAGCTTAAACAAGCCAAGCAAGAGTTTCTGAAAGCTTACCGAGATGAAGAGAAAAAGGAGAAAGAATGAAGGAAGCGGGACGCCCTTAAATAAGTAAATGTGGTTATCCGTAAACCTCAAGTTGCGAAGTATTCCGAGAGTGGGTCAACATCCCACTTGATTGCTTCGTAAGTGATTTTAGCCGATCTAACAACGTGCTGGACAATGCGCATGAATTTTTTGCCAATGCTCTTTGACTTTCTAAGATTGAAGCGAAATACGTATTCATCAAGGTAATTCTGAAGATATTTGAGTTCAAATCTGCTTTGATAGGTCCCTCGTATGAGCCTTTTAATCAAGGATGCAACCAGGTGGACGCCATATAGGTTTTGATTAGCTTTGGCAGCGGTTTGGATTGTTTTGTCATGGATATACTCATTTGGTATAAAACTGCAGCTTTTCCATGAATCGGTGTCAATAGCGCTTCCGGGTTCAAAGAAATTCCCGTTGCGGAAGATATTGGTAAAAAGGGCGCGGTCAGATTGTTCAAAATCGAGCCGAAATAAGGGCTTGACTTAGGAATCTATGCTGGACACTCGGTTTCCGATATCAGCCTCCTCGATGTCGAATACCCGACTTCGTGCCTCCCAAATTAAGGACAGCCTGCCTAAGTCCTGACAAGACCACACCCGCATCAAATTGTGGCTGCCATTTATAACGCACCAGTCCAGATTCAACAGACTGACATATTACTGATGACACAACACGCGATAAAGAGTGTTTTAACAACTTTTTGATATCTTTATCTTCGGCCTTGCTTGAAACGGTACGACTGCAAAGTCAAGATATCAAGAGACTATGGGTAACAAAAATGATGATTGACGCTGGATGATGCGAGGGTCAGGATCTGCCTCTTTTCTCTATTAATTTGGAGAAAGGAGGCAGCGATGACTGGAACAAATGATGGTATTGGTCAATTTGGGTTATTCGATTCTTGGTATCAAGATGCTGAACCCACAAGCCCGCCTGGAGATGTTTTCCCACCTGGTATCTGTAGCACGCCCACCGAGAGCTCAAAACGGCTGGAACCCATTACAAAATGCTATGAGCCCAAGAGCGGCACACGGCCTTTGGAAGCGGTTTTGTGCAAGCTTTCGGCCATGGATTTTCCTGGTAAGGATCACGTGAGGGAGTACCTTCGGCATCAGTATCGATGCAACTGCAAGTTTTCTACTCTTAGGGGTAGCCTGACCGCGGCTCCGTTGTTTCTGAGTTTCTTTGAGCGTTGTGGTAAGTCGCAGGTTGAACAGATCGGCAAGCAAGGTATAGAAGCCTTTGTTGAACATGAACAAGACTGGGGCTTATGGTATCCGTGAAGACCCGTTTGGCCTCTATCTGTGCATTTCTGAGCTATCTGGTTGACAGAGGCGTGGTTGATCCAGAGGTACTGTTCAAGAAGATCAGATTGAGGTTGCCAGAGGTGTTACCCAAAGCCATCAATCCAGAGGATGTAAAGCAGGTGGTGTCCGTGATAGACAACATTCGGGATCGAGCAATGATTCTATTTCTGTTGAGAACTGGTATGAGGATTGGGGAGTTGCTCGATACGAACGTTAGCGATGTGAAAATCGATGAGAGGAAGATTGCTATTTACGAGGGAGAGAAGAATCGGATGGGAAGGGTTGTCTACGTCAGTGATGATGCCCTGTGGGCCTTGAGAGCATGGCTTAGGAGTCGCGATGCCCATAACAGATGCTTTTCTATGCTTGGAGCCGTGACACCATGACTTGTGCTGCGGCCCGCTGCATGTTTGTAAAGTATATAGAGCGCGCTGGCTTAGCTCACAAGGGCTATACGCTGCATTGCCTGCGTCATGCCTTTGCCAGTGAGCTGTTAAATGCTGGTATGCCATTTAAAATGTCTGCAACAGTTACTCGGACACAACAGCGCAGATGTCACTCGTCGTTATGCCAGACTCACAGATAGAACCCGAGAAGATAAGTACTTTAAGGCTATGGCGATCATAGAGCTGTTTTAGAGATTCTTTCTTCGCCATCTTTGCCAAAATCCGAAAACACCACGGCGAACAGCCTAAGACGAGTTATCTACCTCCCTGATAGTAAGGGCAAGCCTCTGTCTTTCATACTACGAGGACTTTGTAATCTTTATAATAAACGAATCAGATATTCCCTTCTGTCTTAATTGCTTCGTGTAATTCCTTGCTTCCTTGAGTGTGGGAAAACCTCCTACGGACACGCGGTTCCATCTCCCCTTTTCAGGGAGATTGACCTCCCAGCTATACGCGTGAATTCCCAGCTTTTTCAATTCCTCAACATAGAGATCAGCCTTCTGCTTTTGCCTGAATGACGCCAGATTAATGGTAAAGGTGCCACCGGGCGGCATCTCTGGGGCCGAAGGACGTTCGCTACTGGCACCGGCCACAATCTCAGCCTCTTTATCCGGTTCTCCAATAACCTCCTCCGGCTCCACGGTGACTTGGGGGGTAGGTGCTTCTTCTTCAGCTGGCGGTTTTACTTCGGCCAGTTCCTGAGGGGGCATCTCTGGGGCCCAAGGACGTTCGCTACTGGCACCGGCCACAATCTCAGCCTCTTTATCCGGTTCTCCAATAACCTCCTCCGGCTCCACGGTGACTTGGGGGGTAAGTGCTTCTTCTTCAGCTGGCGGTTTTACTTCGGCCAGTTCCTGAGGGGGCATCTCTGGGGCTTCCGTTTTCGGTGGACCTTCTTCCGTGACCGGCGTCGCGGCTTCCTTTTCGATAGGCTTCATGGCCCGGCCAGTGAGTCTCTCCAGGGCGGCACGGCGCACGAACCTGCGCCTTTCATCCGTGGCGATCTTGGCCAGCAATGCCTGGTCGGTGAGCTTCTCCACGGCAGGACGGCGAACGATCGCAGCGTTGTCTTCCACAGCGATCTTGGCCAGCAAGGCCTGGTCGGTGAGCTTCTCCACGGCAGCACGGCGCACGGACGCAGCGTCGTCTTCCACAGCGATCTTGCCCAGCAAGGCTTGGTCGGTGAGCTTCTCCACGGCAGCACGGCGCACGGACGCAGCGTCGTCATCCACAGCGATCTTGCCCAGCAAGGCCTGGTCGGTGAGGCGCTCTGCGGCAGCATGGCGAACGGACCTGCGCTTTTCCTCAGTGGCGATCTTGCCCAGCAAGGCCTGGTCGGTGAGGCGCTCTGCGGCAGCATGGCACACGGACCTGCGCTTTTCCTCTGTGGCGATCTTGGCCAGCAAGGCCTGGTCGGTAAGCTTCTCCACGGCAGCACGGCGCACGGACGCAGCCTTGTCTTCCACAGCGATCTTGGCCAGCAAGGCCTGGTCGGTGAGCTTCTCCACGGCAGCACGGCGCACGAACGCAGCATCGTCTTCCACGGCCAGCCTGGCGAGTTTCGATTGTCCTGTTGCACAGCCGACCAGAACAAGCACGAGACACAATGTTGCTGCGATAAGGTGACATTCGATCCTCAGGGCGTCTTGACTCTGCACTCTAATCATTAAAAGCCCCCTCCTTTCTGCCGAATGCCATGGCGTCAGGGGCGGCGCGTTCTTTGCGCCGTCCGTTGCACGCCGAGGTTAATTCCTTCCGGCTTTTTCAAATCACCTAAATCGTCTGGAGTGCCTTTTCTGGGTGCTTGACTTACTAGTGGCGTAGTCGCGGAAGCGGCTCCGGATGCCTTTCAGGTATCATCACCTGAGTTATAATTTATACCCACATACCGGACGGATCTATCAAAGGTTTCTAACTCATATGATAAGTTTCGTCAAACCGTGGGGGAGAATGCCAGAAAACGAAAGCCTTTTGTCCCAAAATTCGGGCTGGAACCAGTCGCCGTAGCCCTTAGTAGGCTGACCTGCCCCAAATTATGTACCACTTTTTAAGTTAGAGTTTGACAGGGTGGGCGACTCATTCTGAGGCCAAAGTTAGAGATATGACTTGGATACTGTAAGTTTTTCGGCCTCCGATTTTTAGACATAGTAAGGTCAAGATTATGTGAATCACTGCCATGAATAGATTCATGAGTTACTGTCTCTTACTTGCGAGTTGTGCAATAAACTCGCCGCCTCGGCGACCTTTTCCGGTGGTCCGAGGACAAAAAGCTCATCGTTGGGATGAAGCAGCGTGTCGGCACCCGGGTTGGACAATATCTGCGCTCCTCGTCGTATTGCCACCACGGAAACTCCGAAACGCCTTCTTAACTTGATCTGGGCAAGGGTTTTCCCAATTAACGCCGATCCTTGCAAGATCCGAAACGTACTGATATCAACATCGGGAAGCTCAAGTTTTAAATCACAAAAAGATGCAGACGCCTTGGAAAGGTTTCTAAACATCTGGTAACCATCCGATCGCACTTCAGTGACCAGCCTTTGAATTTCATCCCTAGGTACGAAATATTTCGCCAAAACCCGGGTAAAGATTTCCACTGATGTCTCAAATTCTTCAGGGATAACTTCGTCCGCCCCTAGTTCATATAAGGGTTTCACTTCTTGGAGATAAGGGGTTCGTACGATCAAATGAATGTTCGGATTAAGTCTCCGAATGACTTCCGTAATTCTCCGGGTTGCTGCGGGATCGTTAATCGCTGTTACGGCAATTCTCGCATCTGCGATGTTTGCGTGCTGAAGTACTGCCTCCCGGGTTGAATCGCCGTAATAAATTGGCTCGCCTCTTGCTTGTTCGTTCCTTACTGTTTCGGGATTCATCTCAATGATTGCGTAAGGAATACCAGCTCCCTTGGCAGCCCGTGCCAAGTTCCTACCGTTCACTCCGAAGCCGATGATAACCAGGTGGTTTTTTCTGAGTTCAACGTTTATTTCTGAAACAGGATAGAAGCCCGATATTAGCCTTTCCGGCAACGGCAACCGTGGGACAATACCTGCGAAACGGGGGGCTAAAGTGACAATGAATGGTGTCAGCGCCATACTAACTATAGAGAAGGCAAGAAACATCTGATAAATATTTAGGTCAAGTAAACCATATTCAATACCAGTCTTGGACAAAATAAACGAAAATTCACCAACCTGACCGAGTGCAAGGCCAACCAAAATTGAGGTGCGAAGAGGGAATCCCAGCAAAACCGTTGTAAAGCCGGCCATGATGGGTTTTAAGACCAAAACGCCCAAAGCGATCAGTGCAATGGTTCCCGGCTGACGGAGGAGGAAACCTATATCTAGCAGCATACCAATGGAAACAAAAAAGAAGCTTGTAAAGACATCCCGAAAGGGTAGGATGTTCCCAAGTGCGTGATGACTGTATTCAGATTCGGAAATGATCAATCCTGCCAAGAAAGCACCCAGGGGAAGGGAAAGGCCCGCACTGGAGGTTATCCAGGCGGCTGTGAGACATATTACAACTATGCTCAACAAGAAAAGCTCCTGGCTTCTAGTCCGGGCAATTTGATACAATACCCGTGGTACAATCCACTTAGCGCTGAGGATCACCAGCCCGATGATTCCAATTACCTTGGCAATAAGAACGAGGACAGCTGCGCCCAAATCCCCTGTCGCTCCGGCCAGCAGTGGCGTAACCAATATCATTGGAACAATAATGATATCCTGAAAGATCAAGATGCCAAGAGTTGTACGTCCATGAGGGCTATCAACTTCAGCTCTTTCCTGTATGAGTTTAAGCACAATGGCTGTGCTGCTGAGGGCTATAAGAAATCCCATAAAGATCGATTCACCAACGGGTTGCCCGAGTACCCTTGCCACAAAAAAAGTGACGAAAAGTGTCAGTAAGACCTGAATCAAGCCTCCCATCAGAACTGTTTTCTTGATTTGCAGCAGCCTTTCAAGTGAGAACTCGATCCCAATCGTAAAAAGCAATAATACAACGCCGACTTCAGCCAAAATTTCAACTTCATGAACTGCCTTTACCAGTCCAAGACCGTAAGGCCCGGTCAGTATCCCAGTGAGGAGAAATCCCACAATCGCTGGCACGCGAAGTCGATGGCATATGAAGAGGATAGCGATGGACAGGCCAAATATGATGACAATGTCTTGCAGCAGCAGTATTTCCATATTCTAATTTACTTGATAACTGGGTGTAGAAAAGTCCAAATCGAAAAACGACAATGAATCTTAGAATGCCAGGTGGTCCTACTCCTGGCAAAAGTATTAATGACTTGCCAAAGCATTAAGTATCTGGGGCCTGAAGTTTTTCAAGACTACTTCCGAGACTGTCGAAAATCCCCGAAAGACATCGTCTTGAGGCTTTTTACGATTCATAAATCGCTAATTTTAAAGTATGCAAAAATAGCTAATATACCCTACTGGCAATTTTTCGACAGTCTCTTTCATTATCATAATTTTTTAGAATTTCAAGATGGCATGGGCCAATCTTGATGTTTCGGAGCCAACTGAAGATTTACCGTTCAAATGGTGAGGGTTTTCGGATCCTCGCTTTTTGCCATATTGTGGCAGAATCTTTCGCGGCGAGTTAACTCCGTGAGTTATAATATGTGTGGATTTGGCTCACACCACGAAGAGAGGACGATTGAGCACACCATAGTGCCGGCGCAACAGGTATCCCTGCTCAGCGCCTACCAGCCCGGTGCAATTGACCAACCCCTCGGCTTGCCGAATCATGTGAAGCCTCCCAACCCTTTCGGGCGGGGCTTGCGGGGAACATGCCTGCCAATCAAGGCAGCACAACAGAATCTCCCAACAGTTTCCCGCCGGTTCTTTTTCCCTTATCCTTTTCCCTTATGCCTTTTACCTTAATCGATGAACTATTGCACTTGTAATATATTTCAGACAAGGTCTGGCCATCCTAAAGCAGTTAATACCAGAAAAAGGATAGCGATAAGACAGGCACCCGAACGGGCCTTGAAGCGGCATCTTCAGAGGCAATAGAGAAAGGGAGCAAGAACAGATCATAGTATCAGTTTACGGCAGTCGCGGCAGAACGCTTCAATCGCACAATTGGTAGAGGCGGGTGTCATGTGTTATGTTCTTGGAACAATATAGGGATCAACCCAGAGCAACCCGAATCATAGCACAATGGTTGTTCTTGAAACTCGCATTCATGGTGGAGGGCCAAGGACATGACTGAACAAGACTCGACTGGGGATATTCGACTTGATAACTACCAACAAACAGGGCTTTACCTTGTTCTCAAAGACTCGACGCAACTGATACTCACACGAGAAAACATTGAAAAAGTCGCCAGCGAATATTGGGCCGATCCCAACAAGATCCCTCCTAATGTGAAAGAAGCTGGTGAGTTGCAGAGATGCTCCTTTTGCCCGCTGCAAGGCAAGCGAGATTTGTGTGACGGCTTGCGTCCCGTGCTGCCCCTTTTGGAAATTGTGGACGAGTTTGTTTCATTTGACAAAGTCACAGCGGTCTACACGGATGAGCAAGGTCTGCTGCACGTTTCCAATACCACGATGGCCCATGGATTAAGGTATGTATGCCTCTTAAGTTTGATGCATTATTGCAAAACGGGCCGGAAGTATTGGAAATATTATTTTGGCACGATTCCAGTTTCAGGGTCAACCGAATTCGCCAACAGGCTCTATTTGAATATTCACTGGATCTATGATGGAAACAAGGAAAGCATAGACAAGGCGATCTCGGAGTTTTGCGACCGGATGACAATGGCGACCAAGAATCAAGTTGCCAGACTGCAGCTCATCTGCAAAAACGACGCTTTTCTGAATGCATTCGCTAGCGTGCATACAACGACACAGCTCTTGAATGTCACCAAGGACAAGTATCTCAAGGAATCATTCCGTCGCTTCCAGGAGATATAGGGCGTTTATACGGGATCCTGACCGCAGCCCCTTCTTTTCTTGCGGTAAATCAAGGTGGGGCCAATCCATTACACTTTAAGAATGGGGTTCTGGAAAACGAACTGTCAAGATCAAGGAATGGATCCTGTTCTATAGAGAAACCTCCACTTGTGATTATGGATATTACTTGAGTGGAAAAATAGGTAATATTGTAACACGGGCTCGGATTAAAGCTCATTATTCGTTTGACAAGATGTTCTGGCCCTGTCCACTCAACGTCGTCTTTGTATGATCTGATCTCCTCAAGCTCCCCATCAAACTCACCCTGGTTCATTACATCGGTGTCACGGAGCAGAAACAGTTGAATGCGGGTTCCCTCCGAGATACCGTATGCCAGGCTCAATTCTCTCCTTAGCTTGTAAACCCAGTGTCCCAATGATGCTGTGGATTACCTCGGGCTCTGTCGCGCAGATTAAAGCAAACCACTCAATTTCTCGGTGTGCCCCCGCTGCGGCCCTATATGTTTTGCCTATACGTTGTTCTGGCATACCAACCTCCATATTTTGATTTTTGCCATTTTACCCTAACACGGAAGAATCACGGTTTTGCCATTTTGGTGAATTATTTTAATAGGATAGACCAGAAGTCCGGAGGTACATTAGGGAGGCTTTTCACTTTGTGCTTCCGTGCGTGATCCCTGATCTTCTTTCCGGCACGTGATAGGATGCCTCGGACAGGAGATGTCTTCTTGCGCACCTTTTGAGCTATCTGCGCATAGCCGAAAAAGAGGTGGAGGCACTTACGCTCGATCTCTGAGAGAAACGGATAATTGAAACGCACTTCACCATGCCTTGATGCATGATCTTCCCATGAGAAATAGAAAGGACCACCTTTGATGCCTGATGGGAGTGGGTGCTTCATCCAAGTGGTTCTTATGGGCATGTACCCAATCATTTTTTTCGTACCCCCTCCGTGATTTGTGTGCCACTTTTGTATCGTTTTGGGATAATAAGATATATATTGGGGTTACAGCCCTTGACTGTAACCCCTTGAGAATGTAATGCTAATAAAAAAGATCAAATCACAGGAAACCCTTTTTGACGTATATTGCATACATTACTAACACGAGGAACTGGCAGCCCTTTTGGGCTTTTCTTTTGACACAACCAAGAAGACAGCGTGAGCCAAGTTAGTTCAAAAAATATGTCTTTGCCATCAAGCCATTTTCCTTGCTTCGTGACCATTTTCGGGACGTCAGCTTCGTTCAGCCAAATCATGCACACAGTGCTTCTTTCAAGCCGTTAGGCGTAACCGGAGCGCTACAACTACGGCCTCTAAGGCCCTCAGACAGCTTATGATTTCTTCGCTACACGCGACTGACGCCTCATTCAGAAAATGCTCAATGTCGCCCGGAAAAGGCTTTCGGCTGGCGTTATAGTATTTAAAGTTATTTCAGAGACGAGACAATAGGTTCCAGGTGGCTGCAAAACACAAAATGCCTCGGCGTTCGTCACGGGATCTTACGGTGATAACGACACACGTCAATGCTGATTTTGATGCGTTTGCGTCTATGCTGGCAGCTCAGAAATTGTATCCTGAGGCCCTTGTGGTCTTTCCCGGTTCCCAGGAAAAAAATTTGCGAGACTTTTTTGTAAAATCGATGGTGTATCTTTACAACATCGTCAAGATCAGAGACATTGATCTGAAAGCTGTCAGGCGCCTCATATTGGTGGACACCCGACAGGCAAGTCGTATTGGCAAGTTTGGCAGTATCGTTCACCAACCCAACCTGGACATCCACATCTATGACCATCATCCCTCCATGCCCGACGACCTCTCCGGCAGCGTCGAGGTTATTCAAATGACCGGAGCAACGGTTAGTATTCTGACACAGATATTGCGTGACAAAGAAATCCCTATCACCCCTGAGGAAGCCACGATTATGGCTTTGGGTCTGTACGAAGACACGGGTTCGTTCACGTTCATATCGACAACACAGAACGATTACCTTGCTGCCGCCTATCTTCTTTCTAAGGGCGCCAATCTAAATGTGGTCTCTGACATAATCATTAGAGAAATGACGCCGGAGCAGGTCAGTCTTCTAAACGACATGATCGGGGCGCTTACCCATCACACCGTAAACGGGGTTGACGTGGCGGTTACCAGTGTTTCATCCGAAGCCTACATAGGGGATTTTGCTCTTTTGGTGCATAAACTGAAGGACATGCAGAATCTGGAAGTCATCTTTGCCCTGGCCAGCATGGAAAATCGTGTCTACATGGTTGCTCGAAGCCGCCTGCCAGAGGTGGACGTCGGAGAAATAACCATGGCTTTTGGCGGGGGTGGCCATCCTTCAGCCGCTTCAGCGACCATTAGAGGTCAGACACTGATCCAGGTAGAAGAGAAGCTCCTTGGTCTCTTGAACCAATTCATCAATCCCGAGCGCTCAGCCAAGGACCTCATGTCGTCTCCTGCCATCCATGTGGGGCCGGCTATGACCCTGAAGGAAGCCAGCGAACACCTTACCCGTTACAATGTGAATGTCGTTGTCGTTCTCGAATCTGACAGCCTGCTTGGCATGATCTCTCGCCAGGTCATAGAAAAGGGCCTTCATCATAAACTCAAGGACGTGCCGGTGCGTGAATACATGACAACGGGCATAGATACGGTTCGGCCCGATGCTGCACTCCCGGAAATTCAGGACAAGATCATAGGCAATAAACAGCGTCTGCTTCCTGTGGTGGAAAACGGCCGTGTCGTAGGAGTCATCACAAGAACAGATCTGCTCAACACGCTTGTGAGCGAACGCGCGCGTATTCCTGAATTTCAAATAGACACAAAGGAATGG
>JBFEUB010000066.1:0-15593 GCA_041547605.1 Desulfobacteria bacterium | reverse complement strand
TTTACCGACGACGAGGTGGACGTGAAAACGCCCCTCAGAAACGGGTGCGGGCAGGAAGACCTGAGGGGACTGTTTCAAGAGGCCATTGCCAAAAAACCAAGGCGGCACCATGCGGGGTGCGCAGAAAACGATGAGCCCCTGCGCCCCATGTACGCTATCGGAGGATAGCAAGGGGTCAGATTTGTTTCCCAAACAGCTGTCCAGACAACATTCAGGGACCCGCCAGGGGAATATCCTTTGTGAGGCAGGTCAATCCTCATCCTGCTCGTCCGTGGCAAATGGTATCGAACATCACGAACCAGGCACACGCAAACGTTGCATACAAGCTGAGAAGCCTATTGTAAAAGCTTCAGGACCGCATGTCGAATATGGTGCCGTTGAGGGACCTGTCAGGCCATATCAGTAACCTGACCTCAAAAAGGACATTCCCCCCGGCGGCAAGAAAGCTGCGCAACACGAGCAACATCTTCAGCACACCTATTTTCACAACAGCCCGTTAAGACGCCTCCTTGCGTGCGGGGTGTTTTCCTACCTGCGAAATACACTGCTTCTTCTCACAAAATACAGTGTTCACCCCATTGTTTCCCGCAAAAAAGATTGTTACGTTGCTCGCTACGATGGACTGTAGAGTCCGTTTTGTCACTACCAACCCATGGGAGCAAGGCGGTGCAGGTGGAAATTGGACGTGTGAAGGAAGTTGAAAAAGTGATAAAAAGCTGCCCCCCGGGTTGTAAATGCCGCAGGCAGGGCATTGAAAATCTCTGTAAGGCAGAAGATGTGGGACTCGAAGGCATGGTTGAGTGCCTGGATGAACATCCATTCGAGTGTATGTTCTCGATTCCTTTTGGAGGGTTATATTATTGTTCATGTCGGCCTCGTGTCTATATTGCTAAAACATTTCATATGTGACATTACCCCTTCAAATCGCATACAACTTCCAGCCTTCATTGCCGACTTCAGCCAGCAAGCCGATTCAGGTGACCGCGTCTCCCGAGTTCTGTGTGACCCTGCCGACATGTCCTATGTGAAGGCCTGACCCCCCCTTGCTAAATACGGTGTTGTTACGCACAAAATACAGGCTTTACCCTATTGATTCTTCACCGCGTTCAGTTTCTTATGGGATGCATGGACACGTATGTCTTGGGCAAAGAACGACGTATCATGGCGATGTTGCTCCGGACATGACAATAATGCGAAGTATTATCAGGATGTTCAACAAAGAGAGGGCCTTCTGATGGTTAGCAACCTGACACGCCAGGAACTGGAAGAAAAGCTTACGCACCTGGAGAACGAGGTCGGGAACCTCAAGCAGGCAGAGAAGACCTTGAAGAAGGTGGAGAGCCGACTTCACTATTTGTTATCCACCTGCCCGGCCGTGATTTACACGTGTGAGCCAGGGGACCGTTATGCGGCTACTTTTGTAAGCGAAAACGTCGAGACCCAGCTCGGCTATAAAGCGAACCAATTCGTAGATGATCCCACATTCTGGGCCGACCATATCCACCCGGAGGACAGGCTCAGGGTCTTCGCCGAGCTTCAGCGTGTGTTTGAATTGGGGCATCATGTTCATGAATACCGTTTCCTGCATAGTGACGGAACCTTTAAGTGGATGCGTGACGAGCTGCGACTATTGCGTGACGAACGAGGCAAACCCGTAGAGATTGTCGGTTATTGGGTAGATATCAGCGAGCGCAAACGGGCCGAAATAGCCTTAAAGCAGTCAGAGGAAAAATATCGAGATTTGGTGGAAAATATCAATGACGTTATGTACTCCACGGACAAGAGTGGAATCATAACCTATATCAATCCGGTCATAGAATCCGTCATCGGATACCGGCCGTCGGAAATCATTGGGAGGTCTTTCACGGAATTCATTTATGAGGAAGACCTGCCCCGCATAATGAATCAGTTTCAGAAAGTTATCTCTGGTCATATTGAACCCAGCGAATATCGGCTTTCGACAAAGTCCGGCCAGATCCGCTGGGTCCGCTCGTCAAGTCGGCCCATTCTGATGGGGGAAGATACCATTGGCTTGCAAGGGGTGCTGACCGATATTACCGAGCGCAAAAGCGCAGAAGAGGCGTTGTGGAGGAGCGAGGAACGATTTCAACAGATTGTGCAGCTCTTACCTTTGCCGATCTCTATCATCGACCTGGGGGGACGATACGCATACGTAAACAAAAAATTCACGGAGGTTTTTGGCTATACCCTTGAGGATATACCCACAGGAAAGGACTGGTTTCGTAAGGCCTACCCGGATCCGGCGTACCGTCGAAGGGTCATATCCGCCTGGAAGTTGGACTTGGAGCGGTCCGGAGAGTACCGGGCGAGGCCCCGAGAGTTTAAGGTGGTCTGCAAAGACGGAACAGTTCGTGACGTCATGTTCAGACCGGTATCGATGGACAATGCAAAGCAGTTCATCATTTATGAAGACTTGACCGAATACAAGCGGTCAAAAGAGGAATTGAAAAAACACCGTGACCAGCTTGAACAATTGGTAGCTGATCGCACCGGGGAACTGAGAAAAACCAATCAGCAGCTTGAAGAGGAAGTCCGGGAGCGCAAACGTGCTGAACAACGACTTCTCATCCATCAGAGGAAGCTCAGGGCTCTGGCTTCCTCGTTGTCCCTGGCCGAGGAAAGGGGGAGGCGCCACATTTCAATGGAAGTGCATGACCGTATCGGTCAGAGCCTGGCTTTTGCCAAGATCCAGTTGGGCATGCTTCTGAAGTCGACCCCCTCGGACAGTTTCAGAAAAGCCCTAGACGAAGTCATCAAGCTGGTTGATGAGGCTATCATAGATACACGGTTTTTAGTCGCCGAACTCAGCCCTCCCATTCTCTATGACCTGGGCTTTGTGCCGGCGTTGGAGTGGCTCACCCAACGCATGCAGAAGCGATATGGCATTTTCCTGGACCTGGAAGATGACGGCGAGCCTAAACACCTAAGCAATGAAGTGCGTGTTCTCTTATTTCAATCGGTCCGGGAGTTGCTGGCCAACGTTGTCAAACATGCACAGGCGCAGCGTGCAAAGGTGTCGATAGCAAGAAGTGGCGATCATATTCGCGTTGAGGTCAACGATGACGGTGTTGGCTTCAACCCCGCAGAACAGCGGCTTGGTGCTGACAAAGACGACCGGTTCGGCCTGTTCAGTATCCGGGAACGCTTGCAGCCTCTCGGTGGAGACCTCACAATACTATCCACACCCGGTCAAGGTACTCAGGTAACCCTGTTGGGACCCCTTGAAGATTCGGAGCCAGCTCTCAACGCTTGATACCGCCCTGACCCCCCCATTCATTGACGAAACTGATTATTTGCGTTAAAAGCCTTTAACGAAATCGTCTTGTTGAGGGGTATCGATGCCTAGACAGATTTTGTATCTCTGTGTCCTGTTACTCGTGGGGTGTGCCAGTTACCAGACAATGAAACGCCAGAAATTGCTTGACGAGACACTGTTTGCTTACGAACAAGCCCTTTGTTCGGGCGATTACCGGGTGGCAAACACATTTACAGAAACGGAGGGAAACGGACACCAAAAGCCGGACTTCAAACATCTCGCAAACATAAAAGTGACTTCTTATGAATTGCTTGAGACCACCGTGTCACCCGATAGCCGGAATGTACAACTGACCGTGGAGCTCCATTACTTTCATAAAAGCACCTTCAGGGTGAAAACCTTCACGGATAAACAACAGTGGGAATACAACGAAACAGAGAAACGGTGGTGTCTGGAAAGCGGCCTGCCTGATTTTAGGTGAAAATAGCGGAAGATGTCGCTCGTCTTGCGCAGCTTTCCTACCGCCAGGGGGACAAGGATGTCTCCTGGCGGTTCCGGGCATGTTGGCTATACAAGCTGTTTGGGCAACAGGCCGTACGTGCTTAATCCCGTGCTGATTAGACCGCCTCTATGGTTGAAGGCGGCTTTTGGGTCACATTATAGGTTACGCTCACAACGCCCGGCACTTCTGTGGTGATTCTTTCTGCCAGTTTCTCCAAGACCTCATACGGAAGCCTTGTGGGTGATGCTGTTACTGCATCCTGGCTGTCCCAGCAACGCACTTCTATTTGAAAGCCATAATCTCTTTTTCCGTTCCTAACCCCGGTGACCCTGTCTTCGTGGAGGATAGCCATGTATTGAAACGCCGGCGTGCTGCGCAATTCTTCTTCAACAACGCTTGTCGCCTTTTTTACCAGGCTCACCCTCTCTTGTGTAACCTCTCCTATGATTCTGGCCGCTAAGGCAGGACCCGGAAAAGGTGGCCTTTCATGTATTTCTTCCGGCAATCCCAGGACCTTTGCGACTTCCCGCACGCCGGTTTTTCTCAGCTGTATCAACGGTTCTATGACCTTGTATCCGTATTCTTCCTCTGTATTGATGCCAAGCTGCTCAAGAATGTTGTGCTGCCTTTTTACGCCGGCTACTGTTTCTTCGATGTCCGTGTAATTTGTGCCCTGAAGAAGATGCGTGGCGCCGCTCTCTTTTACGAGGCGGCCGAAGACATCCTTGTAAAATGCGTGCGTGATGGCCTCCCTTTTTTCTTCAGGATCTGTCACACCCTTCAGCGCACCGAAGAATTCCGTTCGGGCATCAACCAACTCCACAGGCACGCCCAGCGCCTGGAACAAGGCAACAATTCTTTGAGGTTCTTCCTCTCTCATCAAACCGTGGTCGATAAAATAGGTCTTCAGCCTTTCTCCCAAGGCCCTATGGCCCAACATGGTCACGGCCGAAGAATCGACGCCGCCGGATAAGGCATTCACCGCCAATCCGCTGCCGGCAAGAGAGGCGATTTCTGCTGTTTTCTCTTCAACAAATCTTTGCGGGTTCAAGTCCTTCAGTTCAATTTCCTGGATCTGCATTCTTATACCTCCTCAGCTTTTTTCCCGTATGCCACAAGGCAACCCGAAAACCAAGACAATTTGCCCGGGTTTGAGCTTTATCATGCAAAGCTTTTCTGTTTCCGTTAGTTTTTTGACGTACCAACCACGGTGACCTCCACGCGCCTTTGCCGGGGCCCGTTGTCGTGATTGATGACAACCACCTGCTGCCATGTCCCTAGGGCCAATCCTCCGCCACGCACCGGGACGGCAATGGAAGGCCCTAGCAGGGCAGCCTGCACGTGGCTGTGGCCATTGCCATCGTGCCAAGCCTTTTCGTGCTCATACTCCATGTCGGGGGGTGCCAGCCTGTTGATGGCCCTTCTCAAATCCTCCACAACCCCCGGCTCGTACTCGATCGTTGTGATGGACCCCGTGGACCCTATCACGGAGGCATGCAGACTGCCATTTTCCACAGCGGCTTTTTGCGCTATGCGGTTCAGTTGACCGGTGATGTCCGCAATATCCGGACCGGTGTCCAGGGAAATCTTCACACTGTCACAATACACTACTGTTGCGCTCATGGGTTGCGTACCTCCTGAATCAAATTAGTTTCCATCCATAAATAGCCCTTTTTCCGATGAGCGGCGTTCTCCGCGGGTTTGCGCCTGCGGAGTACCATCTGTACGCCTCAACGAAAACCCTTGTGCGGCCTTGCTCATCAAAAAAATTCCTCATTTATGGATTGGAAACTTACATTGCACCGAACACTTGTCACGTTATTGCAAGTTTCGCATCTGTGAATAAAGCCTGTAACGCGTATGCTGGGGGGTTCGTCTAAAACGGGTAGGAAGCACAGGCAGATAAGGAATTTCGCTGAACGAGGGCTTACAGCCATTTCCAACCAGAACATATGCAAGGCTAATAAAGGCATTGGAGGCCGCAGTGAGGCGAATTTCCTTATCTGCGAAGCTCGGGTTCGTGAAAAAGCGTTCAGTCATCATTATCCAGTATTGAAGAGGAAAATTCTCACTTTTTGGCGTTACTTCAACCAGTTGAAAGGGGTGCGAAACTTGCGTTGTATATATTACACATACCATCCTTAGAAGGCCGTACGGTCAAGAAATTGTGATCTCAACGTGTTGGATTCCATTTCTTACTTTAATTTTCCTCCAAGTTCCAGTACTGAGAGAATGCATACGGGCCCCATGTTGAGAACTGCACACATGTCATATCTGCATATCCGGTTCCAAGAATTGACCGGCTTGCTCCCCGCGCACGAAGGGCTGCCGTAAGGCAGAACCCCGGTCGTTCACGGCGGGGAGGCTTCCAATGAACAGATGCCTTTACACAGCCAAGATCTTTCTTCTGGGACTATTGACAGCCCAGTTTCTATCCACCATACAGGTTTATCTATCCAATGCAAACCTTTACCAAAAGCTGACGTCCTTAAGAGATGCCGGTTATTTTGCGGTACCCAATCAACAGATCATGGACGGCCTGCAAGCATTTGGCCCTGCCGTTTTTGGGGGTCTTTTCTTTACGCTAACCGTAGGCGCCGGGTTGTCTGTGCTCTCCTTTGCCGCGGCGTGGGTCTGGGATCGCATTCTTTCCCGAAGAAAACTCCTTCTGATCCCGTTCTTGCTGCTCTGGGCGGCGTTTCTCGCGGGTGTGAACCATCGCGGCTTCAGTTCCATGGTTACCGCTTATTTTGTTGTCATCCCCGCTGTGGTCTTTGCGGCCACGCTGAGATGGATGCCGGGACAAGGCAGGCAAAGGGTTTGGTTGAACAGGGTGGTGCACGTCATTTCCATAACCCTGCTGGCAATTCTGTGGGCATCTCAGATGGGCGGCCACATGTTTGTGGACATCAGAGACAATCTCCTCTTATCCCATCCTGTGGGGAGAAAGATTAATGATTTTTATTACAAATATACACTCTATCCTGCAGAGGTATTCAAGTCCCTGGACCAGAAGACGCTGAACACGTGCAGCCTTCAATCCATCAAGCAAGAGCCGGTTGAGCGCTCTTTGGAAAAAGCATTGTTGAACCACGACTACCTGTGCATAGGCGGAGGTGAGGTGGTGGACCTCAGGATAGCGCAGGAGGACAATCTTCTTGTCTTTGAGAATAGGAGAAGTCCGATTCTCCGAGTTGCCCTTCAAGATTTTCTATCCAATCCCGGACGCGTACTGAAAGAATTTTCAGCGAAGGGCGACCAGCACGGATTTTTACGTCAGTTCACCTTTCTTTCTCTGTTGGTGGGATTCCCGGTCACCCTGTATGTCATCTTTCATGCCCTGTTTTGTGGGGTGTTGCGCACTCGTTTGGAGTTCAGGGTTTCTTCAGTCATTGCCTCGGTCCTTTGTTTTTTGCTGGGCATTGCGTTACTGGTTCCCGTGCATGTTGGCAGGCGTCAAGAAATAGACAGGAAGGAATTGGCTGAAGGTCTATCATCCGAGCGCTGGCAGGACAGGGTGGCAGCCTTGAAAATGATAGAGCAGGAAAGGCTTGAGGTGGGTAACTTTCAGGCCTATGAGGGCATGCTGGCAAGCCCCCACATCGCTGAGCGTTACTGGCTGGCAACAGCCTTGGGTGTGAGCCGGCAACCTGAAACCTATAGAGACCTGGTGGGCCTTCTGGATGACCCGAGTCCAAGCGTTGTCTCCATGGCCTTCCATGCCTTGGGCCAGAGAGGAGACAGGCGGGCCATCCAGGAGATTATGGACAGAATTGCGGTGTCGGACCACTGGTACAACCAATGGTATGCCTACAAGGCTTTGAGGAACCTGGGATGGCGACAAAAAAGATCGACACAAGAACGCTGATCGCATGCCTTGTAGCGGTTATTGGCGTTGAATGGTGCTTGCGGTTCGTGGTTTCAAAAGATCTGTTCAACGCGATTATCATGCTGGGCGCAGCGCGTTTCCTTGAAATAATCCTTATATCACTCATTCTTGTGATTGCGGGACAAGGATTATCGTTAATGGGATTGGCTCCATCCAACATCGTTCGCGGGCTCAGAAAAGGGCTGGTCTGGTCGGCCAGTTTTGGGATCATCGCATTCCTTGTTTTTGTCGTGTTGTACGTTGCCGGTGCAAATCCCCTGGTATTTATACAAGCCCCCCTGCCGGCAAAGCGCCTTGACATCGTCCTTTTCTTCCTTGTTGGTGGCATGCTGGGGCCCATAGCAGAGGAGATTTTTTTCAGAGGCATACTCTATGGCTTCCTGAGGCGATGGGGCGTGTTGTTTGCTGTCGCTCTGAGCACCATGGTATTTGTAGCAGCCCACCCCATGTCTCAAATTATACTCGTCCCCCAAGTGGTGGGTGGGATCGTCTTTGCCGTGGCCTATGAAGTGGAGGGGACCCTGCTGGTTCCCATCACGATACACGTCCTCGGCAACATGGCGATCTTCACACTTGGTTTAATAACTTAATAACGTTCAAGAGTTGTGGAATGGTGTGAGACCTTTGCACAACCCCTTCTCACTGGTTCCTATGAGCTTTTTGGCCCATGCATGGGCTTGCTCACTATATCCTGGGACGTAGTGCCTCTTTTTAAGCCGTCAGGCGCAACCGGAGCGCAACAACTCGGGCGGAGCCCTCAGACAGCTTGCAATTTTAAACGCCAGTCACATTCAAAAATCTTCTCCAAAATTGCACAATGTCGTTCGCCAAATAATATTTTCAATCATCAACGACTTCGGAGCAAACGGAACATATTTTTGACAATCAGTCTAGTTGCCAAATCTCTAAATCCTGAAAACGGAATTTCACCATTGTCGCTCTGCTCTCTTCGCTTTGCGCCATGCGCTCTGCGCTATGCGCGTTTCTTTTGCCTCGCGCCTTTTGCCTTATGCCATGCTATTACTCTTCTCCGTAATATTTGGAGTAGTATTTGTGGTAGTATTTGTAGTAGCCCTCTCTTTTGACATCTACCTCGTTGAGGACGATGCCGATCAGGTTGGCCTGGGCCACCTGGAGCTGCTCCACGGCCTTTTTGACCATGTCCCGATTCACCCCACCCGCCTTGACTATGAGGACCACCCCATCTGTTTGTGGTGATAAAAGCACAGCGTCGCTCGCCGGCAAAACGGGCGGGGAATCCAAGATCACGCGATCGAAGCGCCTCTTCAGGTAGGACAGCAAAAAGTACATCCGGTTGGAGTCCAGGAGCTCGGCCGGGTTGGGCGGGCGAGTACCGCTAGGCAGGATAAAGAGGTTTTCTATGTCGGTCTTGACAATGGTGGCATGGATTTTCTCTTGCAGGTAGGGAAGCTCCTCTCCGCCGATGATCACCTGCCCATACAGCTTGGCCAGATCAACGGGATCAAACGAAGGACGCTCAAAATAGGATTCAGGGAGCTGTTCAAAAGAAAACGTCCCTGATTTGAACTGGAGCGCGGTTCGAAGCCCTTCAATCATGTGCAGGGTAATGAAACCTGCCAAGTCATCCTCTTCGACGAGGCCCATGTTGAGCAGTATGAAACCGAGTTTCTGTTGTGTATCTGTTTGCCGTCTAAGGACCCGCACGGCCTGCTCTTTGCTAAGCAGATTGTTCCGTACAAGAAGCGCAGCCAATCTTTGTTGTTTGGGCCTGGTCAGAGAGTCAACATGCACCGGCTCTCCATGGAGAAAGTAGATATGTATCTTTTCTTTTTCGTCAGTCAGATGCAGAGAGCCGGTCTTCCTTTGAAATGAGACCAGCCAAAAGAGATCACTGACCCCGGACTGCGAAAGGGAACCAGACGCGACATCGGTACTAAACGTTTCCGCGAGGAGCCCGGTAATGCCCGTGGAATTTTCAGAGGGAGCCAGGCCGCTGAGCGCTGGTTTTCGCAAATCCGTATCCACCATCAGAACGGTCTTACCTGCCTGTGCCATGGTATAAGCGAGATTGGCTACCGTGCTGGTCTTGCCCTCCTCTTCACCCGCGCTCGTCACGAGCAAAGACCGCAACGTCTTATCCATGAAAGCAAAATGAATATTGGTCCGCAATGTGCGGTAGCTTTCCGCAAACCGCGAGTTCGTGGGGTAGTTGTCCAGGAATAGCTCGGATAGGGTTGGGGGGAGCCTCTTCTTAAATTGTTCTTTCAGTCTGAGTTGCAGTTTCATAAATCCTCTTATGGCCAAAGGGGCTAAGGGCGCGAGGCGAAAAGCCCGGGGCTAAAGGCGAAAGGGAAAAACAAAATTAGCCACAGACAGACGCAGACGGGCACAGACAGAGATTTTCTGTTCGGTCGACTTGACCGAACAAAACCATGCCTCGCTGGCGCGAAACGGACTCATTGTACTTATACCCTCAACGAGACCGTGCATCTGAGTTAATCTGTGGCGCAAAGCGCGAGGGCAAAAAAGTAGAATCTATCTCGTGACGTTTTGCCTTGCGCCTTTCGCCCTTCACCTTTTGCCTTTCGCCTTTTACCTTTCACCTTTGGCCTACTGCTTACTTGAATCCGTGTTTCCGTATGATTTGCCGGAGGCTTGGTCCGCCATTGGGATCACGGAGAGGACCGGAAGACCGAGATAACTCTGCACATCATCTTCTGTGCGAAGGGATCGGTCCAGATAATCCCACAAGAAACTGAGGCCTACACCGATCATCAATCCAACGATGATACCCAATATCAGATTTCGTTTCTTATTGGGGCTCATCGGAGATCTGGGCAGCACGGCCTTTTCTGTGATCCGAATGTTCGAAACGTCGATATTTCCGGTGATATCGGCCTCCTTTAATCTGGAGAGAATCGTATCGTAGAGCCTCTGGTTCATTTCCACATTGCGCTTCAGAATGGTGTAGTTCAGCTCTTTTTTGTTTGTTTCCATGGCCTCTTTTTCAAAATCCGCGATGGTCTTTTGAAGCACATTCTCTCTGGCCAGGAGGACTTCCTGCTCTGCCTTCAGGTTTGCTACCTCTTTTTTGATCTCTTCGTCTATCTTCTTTTTCGTATCATCGATTCTGGTCTGGACCTCGATCATCTTGGGGTGTTTGGGTTTGAAAACCTTGCCAAGGCGGGAAAGCTCAACCTCTGCATTAATCAATTGACCATACAGGGTTTCAGTGAGGGGCGTTGCTATCAGGGATCGGAGACGGGAGATGTCTTTCCCGGAAAGCGAGACCCCTTCTAATTGCTTCAGTTTTGCAGTGAGCTCAAGCCGTCTGTTCCTGGCCTGCAGATAGGCATCATTAAAGTCTGTCATCTTCTGTGTAATCATCTTTTGACTCTCTTCAGGAGAGATCAGCCTTACGCTCTGTTTAAATGCCAGGAACTCCTCTTCAGCATCTTCGAGCTTCTTCTTCATCTCGTACAGGTGATTGGTAAGCCAACTCAGGGTGTTTTGGGAGGACTGCAAGCGGTTGTCAATGTTGAAGTCGATGTATGCCTGGGCCAGCGTATCGGCAACATCCCTGGCCATAACCGGATCAGGGTTCGACACATTGATATATAGGAGGCGGGTTTCCTCAATAGGCTCAATCTTGGTCATGCCTCGCAAAGACTGGACCAATCCGATCATTCTATCCTCAGGTAGAAGCGTCTTTTGCTTGCGTCCCAGCAGGAGACGGATGTTCTTTTTGAACCGAGAAAGATGTTGCCGCAATGGACTGATTTCTCCCAGCTTCACTTCCTGTTGCTTCCCATCCATTTGATCCAGCTTCAGATTCTTGACGACCCGCTCCAGGACAGGACGGGACAAGATCAGTTTGAAATGGGTATTGAAGGTCATAGACTCGGACAGATAGGTTTCATAATCCATCTGCTGTCCGGTGAGTGGAGATCTTGTGCTCTCTTTGTCAATGATCAGGGTGGCGGAGGCGCCATAGATTGGCATCAGACGGGCGTTGTGCCACATGACCACGCCCACCACGACGACCAGTGAAACGACAATGGTCCATTTGTGCCTTATGAGCACATGGTAGTAATCGGTGAGGTGGGTGGCTTCGTCGTTTTGCATATGACCGGTGTTATCTACCATCAAAAAGCCTCAAATGGGTTTAGTAAAATACGCACCTCGTGCGAGCTGATAGCTCATAGCTGATAGCTAAAAAGGCTAAGGGCGCGAGGCCCGGGGCTCGAGGCCAAAAAAGCTGAAGCTATCTCGGGACCTTTCGCCTTTCGCCTATAGCCACGTTTCCGGGACATGGATGCGGTCACCCGGTTTGAGTTCCGCATCAGGGATCTTTCCGTCCTTAACGTCGTTGAGGTTTATCTTAATGATCTCTACCTGGTCCTCGTCTTGACGGATAATGCGCGTTCGATTCGGGGCCGCAAACTGATCAAATCCACCGGCCATAATACACGCATTCATGGCCGTGATTCCCGGGTGGTAGTCGTATATACCCGGCTTTTTGACTTGGCCCTCCACGTATACCTTTGATTCGGTCAAATCGAGTGATTTCTGGAGTGGGATGTAGACCACGTCTCCCGGCTCAAGAGCCAAGTTGGCGCTCATGTCCCCTTTGTCCAAAAGTCGTTGCAGGTCCACTGTGAGGGGATCAGAGCTTCCATTAGGATCCCCGGAGGGGCCCCGCATGATATAGGCCACATTGCCCCGGTCAGGCTGAACCCCCCCGGCTTTTGCAATCAACTCCAACAGACTTGCTTCGGTCGTGGTTTCATACAGACCAGGGGCCTTTACAGCACCAGAGATATGGTAATGGAGGCTGTGATACTCCTTGATACGGATGCTCACCTTTGGATCAACAAAATAGTCTCTGGCCAGGGGTTCGGCGATGTACTTCTCCAACTCAGTAGACGTCAGGCCCGCTGCCTTGGTGCCCCCGATGAAGGGAACGTTGATAATACCCTCGGCAGATACGGTGAGATCGACCTCCTGCTGCTTTTCACCGCCGGCGTAAATGGTGAGGGTCAGGACATCCCTGGAGCCGATGCAGTAAGGCTTGGTTTGGGACAAGCCAGCTCCTACCAATATGCAAAGGTACAGGGAAAGTTGAAATAATATGGTGATGAGTTGTTTATGGGTCATAGCGACGCACTGCGTGCGAGTATGGCGCTGAGGCGCCAGCTCATAGCTGATAGCTGAAAAAGCTCATAGCCCACTGCATGACCGAAATATTGCCTTATACCACAAGGCAAAACGTGGTGCCAGGCAAAGGGTTATTTGCTACCCACATCGTATGTGAAGTCGAGTCTGACCAGACAATAATCGTTTTTATAATCCAGGCCGGGCAGATTGGAATCCCGCTCTTCATAGCCGACCGCCGCCGTCACAGTCAACCAATCGGTCAATATGAAACCGAGGCTCGCCTGTAGCCCATAGGACTCGTCTTCCCGTCCGTCCGCAACCCCGATTGGGATGACACTCTCATAGTTACTCTCTTGATACACACCACGAATTTTGACTGGCAGTTTCTCCAAGAAGACGTGCCCGACTTCGAGGGTGAAACGCTGGGCCTCGAAATAATCTCCCAAATCAGAATACATGTTGAAATCTTGCACAGCAGAAATCAATACATGAGACCTCGGCTGGGCCGGTGCCGGCGGATTCTGCCCCTCGATGTGGACCCGGCAGGTAAACGCATCGATACTTTTTATGCCCGAGTCGTCAAAATCCCGTTCATGGTAACCACCGCCTGCAGCAAAAGAGAAGTGGTGGAATTGCCTCTTTAATATAAGCTCGATTTGATCCGACGCGTAATCTGAAAGATTCGCATCGTAGTTCATCTCCGAATGCTGGTATTGAAGATCAAGAGATGTCCTTCCCGAAAGATGGTATATTAGATTAAATATGCCACGATGCTCTGTGCTGTCTTCCTCGTTCTCTCGGTCGTATTTCAAATCTGTTCGCCTATAACGCACTCCTGCCGTAAATCTTGGGCCAAATTCATAAAGAAACCTGGGCGTCAGCCTGTTGATGGAGTATTCCTCCCGGACCTGTTTGTTGCTGATAACGTCTGTGTAGACCGGATCATTCGTCTTGTAAAACGACTCATCCAGCCCCAGCGTGATCCGAGCAGAAGGCTTCGTTCTGGACTCCAGAGACAGTGTGTGTCCAATAAGGTCGTCAATGTCTCTGCCGAAAGGAACTCGGTCTTGTTCGTCATAGTAATAGCCATCCAGGGTATAATCAAAAACTATGGAGCTCTTGGCTGTTTGGAAACCAAGATCAATTCCTGGCTGCACAAGATAAGAATAAACCCCGGTCTCCCTTTCTTCCTTGAAATAATTGCTATCGTACCGCCAGCCAATCGTCAGCTTTGGTTGTAGCGAGAAGTGCCGAGCGGAGAGACCTGTCCCGGGAAGAGACACCATCAACAAGACAACAAAAAGCAGACAGGCCGTCTTTCGCGTCAAAATCATCCCAAATCCGTCATGTCTTTCCTCGTAACATCGCACACACCACAAGAACACTGCTCAACATGAACCGAGGACTAAATGCCGCGTTCTTTTCATATGAGGCTCGCCGGAGGTTGTTCGTGGTCCTGAATGGGCGGGTCCTCCTCCACCGGGGGCTCGACACCCGGAGGTTGTTCGTGGCCCCGAATGGGTGACTCATCCTCCACAGGGGATTCGACAAAGGGTTGAGGTCCGCCTGGCAAAGCTCCGGCGGCAAGGCTTGTTTCTATGGTCTTATTGTTTAACGCCCAGATGTCTTCAGCCGCTGAGCAACCCTCTTCAAAGCATTCCACAGTTTCCAGGCTGGGACTCGTCTGGGGACAATACGTGCATATCTCTCTCATGAAAGCGACCCCCGTCCCAACGACATTGGTTGCCATATCATAAGCGTTTTGTGCGAGCTCAAGACGACCTGTCTCTTCTGCCTCAGTCGCTATCTCGGCGACCAGAATGGATGCCTCATCAGCCAATGCCACAGCTTCCTGGAAAAGCGCACAATTACATTGCTCTCTTGCCTCGGCTGCTGTTTTAACGGCCCTAGCGGATAGATCGTCGGCCAACTGACGCTTCTCGGCTGCAGTCTTCTCCTGGCCCAAAGCCGGACAGACCCAGAGACCCATGATCAATAAGCCGATAGAGAGACCAGTGAATGCACGTTTTTGACGCGTGAGAAGTCTTCTCATGGCAAGTCCCCCCTTGTGGGTTTTTCCCAGGAGCAACAAAAAAGGCTGCCAGATGACCCTTCTGGGGCGTTGTGACCAAGTTGTACGAAAGAGCTGATGTATCCAGCATCATGCAATATTTCGGTCAGCTTAATCGCGCCAACGGGCATCGGCAAAGAGGTAAGCCCTATATTTTATTGAAAAAACGGCGCTTTTTGCATATAGGGAACACCTTAATCTACTATATATGGTATGCTTAGGTGCAAATGTCAACTGTATTTTGTGTCAATGGCTGGGCCCGAGGCAAAAGGCGCGGGGCGAAAGGCCAAAAAAGCTCATAGCTCATGGCTGATAGCTGATAGCAAGAAAGGGCGAAGGGCGAGAGGCGCTGAGGATGTTAGCCACAGACCCACGCCGACAGGCGCAAACAGATTTTTTTGTTCCGTCGACTTGACCGAACAAAACCGTGCCTCGATAGCGCCACAAAGCTCTACGACAGACGTTGGACAGGATTTACGGGATATATTGGATTAGGCGCAGAGGGCATGGTGAAGGGGGGCTGTGGGGTTATTTCTTGGACTTGCGCTTTTCGTAACGCTTCAGGGCGTCTTCTAATAGACGGCGAATGGCTTCTGACTTGGACTCTATTCGCTCAGCAAAACGATAATCGCTGATTCGTTTCAAAAGCTTTTCGTCAGCAACGAACAGAATCTTAGGTTTCTCAGTAGGCATGAGGTTCTTATAATTGAAACAG
>JBFEUB010000065.1:0-15665 GCA_041547605.1 Desulfobacteria bacterium | reverse complement strand
TGCGCTCCGGTTGCGCCTGACGGCTTGAACAGAACCACTGCGTGCGCGATTTAGCCAGGAAAATTCAAAAATCCTAAAATTGCACACCCACACGTGAGCCAAATAGTATTTTCAATCGTCATCTATTCTTATCCGAACGTTATTCTGACAACCGCTATAAGCTACAGGGAAGGCATTCGCTGTTGCAGTTCAACAGGGCTTGCTGTGAGGAGCCTCACTTATTTCACTTCACGTCTACCAGGAGGGGGAATTTCTTACTATGCTTGTCGTGTATGGAAATTAAAAGAGATGGCAAAAATGAGGATGTGTTGGAACGTTTCTGGTATTCCCTCAATAGCCGTAAGAGTCTGCCAGATCGTGAATCTTCTTGCATAGAGCCGGGTCGAGGGCCTCTATATCTTTCCATTCGACCAACCACGGATCTTCTCTAACATACTGCCACCTGGCATTCGTGCTTTTGGATACGCTATCGGCTAGTGCTGGCTCACATTCAACCCCCAATGATTCACACAGCCAGGGCAGCTTGAGAATGAGTTTTTCTACCTGAACCGTCTCGTCAGCTTTTGCTTGTGCCAATAAGTTCCAGTGATACCAGTATCGAGCGGCCCGCAAAATCAATTGTTGCTTTGGTTCTAAAGCATATTCTTCCGAGGTGAGCTGCGTCTCGGGGGCGTGATGTTGTATATATCTCGGTGACGCATGCCCCCACTGCAAAATGAATTGTGCGACACTCGCGATCACCTTCAGGGGATTCCTGACGAGATGCAGGACGAAATTAAACCGGTATCCAGCAGTGTTTGGTCCGAACGGGGGATTCGGATCATCGACTGTCATGAACCATGACGCAGCACCGTCCCTGCCCATTGTGCCATGCGGTGGAATCGGCCTTTCATGCCGGATATCCAGACCAAGCGATCGGCACACCTCTGCCGCATAGAACGTGCCGCTTCGACCACAACCCGTAATCAGTAGCTTCTTTCTCTCCACGAATCTTCACACATCAGTTCTAAAGGTCTACGTGAAGCTTTACACCCCCCACAATCCAACGGCCTGGGGCAGGTGAAAAGCCGGATTCCACATATTGTTCATCAAACAGGTTGGTGACATCAAGAAAGAGCTCGTACTTATGGGATTTGTAAGCAAGACGTGTATCGGTAACCACGTGCGAATCTCCCGACATGCGTTCTTCATACCGTACTTTAACGACTTGCGTCAAAGTACCAAGCCAATCTAAGATGACAGAACCGTGGACTTGGTGGCGCAGGGTATCTATAGCATATTTCGACTCCAGATTCCCAGCATCCCAGTCCGAGTCCAGGTACGTGTAAGCCACGTTTACAGTTGAAACAAACGTGGTTCTAAAAAAAGCCCCGGGATAAAAATCAAAGCCTAATTCAATCCCCTGGGTTCTGTTTTCTGCAATGTTGCGGGCTGTCCACGGCTCCTCATCGGAAGCGCGGGACCAGTCAATCATATCTTCTTCATCACGGTAAAACACGCTGAGATTTGTGCCAAGGCCCTTCTCACGCCAGCGAATACCTGTCTCGTAGGTCCAGGCCTGTTCAGGTTTAAGGTTGGGGTTGCCTTGGTTTGCCGGAGTATCATAATATAACTCGGTGAACGTAGGAATCCGGAAAGACCTTCCAGCCGAAGCAAACCAATGAAGCCCCTCCGTGAATTCAACATTACATTCCGCGCCTGGCCAGTATTCCCAGCCCCAATCGCTGTATTTCATTGCCGATATCCCAAACCCCAAAGTGAACCGTTCAACCGGATAAACCCTATGCTCAAAAAATACCCCGCTGCGCTCACGATCGTGATCACCCAGATTGGAGCTCTCCAAGGTTTCAAAGGCCACTTCGCCCCCGACAGCTGTTGATCCCAACTCGGACCTAAACCGGGAATCGACTTGCACCCCGTAGGCATCGGTTTGGTGCTCATTTTGAAACCAGTCGCCTCCGATCTCTATCTTGAAATCATCGTTATGGCGGCGCCAGAACAGCTTAGGCGTTACCTCTAATTCCCCCATCTCTAAATGGGCGCTGCTACGCGCTAATAGGGCTTCTGTTCGCTCTCGCTGGTTTGGGAAGGTGTCGCTATAAAAGCGATAGGCGCCAAAGTCTTTGGTTGTGTGTCCTATTCCGACTTGAAGCGTTTGGTTTCCGATACGCATATTACCCTTATAAGCCAGTGTCTTGATATCGAAATCGGTGTCTTCATCTTCAATATGGCCTGTGGAAGAGCGATGTGACACGGAGCCTCGGTTGGACACATTGCCGGCTTTCAAGGCCCCGTGGGCACCGATATCGTAGTAATCGTACTCGCCGTATTTTGCATGGCCCCCGATTGCGCTGTTATCAGCGTCGCGAGTGATAATGTTAATGACGCCGGCCATGGCATTGTGACCGTAAATTCTTGCCCCCGGTCCTTTCAGGATTTCAATGCGTTCAATATCCTCCAGATTGACGGGTAGATCAAGATTATGATGCCCGGTCTGGGCATCACTGACGTTGATGCCGTCTATCAAAATCAATGTTTGTTCAAATGAACTGCCGCGGATTCCGACATCGGCCTGAACACCATGTGCCCCGCGTCGACGCACGTCCACACCACTAATAGTTTGCAAAAGATCTGCAATGCTGTCTGCTGGCAAGACCTCGATATCTTCTCGGCTAATGATTGAGACGGATTGACCAACGCTTGAGAGATGTTGTGGGATTCGGCTGGCCGTAACAACCACCGGATCTAACGTGTGACTAGGAAGCCCGGCATCTTGTGCCATTAAAGAACCATTGTATGCCAGAAGCGGGCATATAATGCTGGCAAGGCCCAAACGGACAAAGCGCCTGGAGAATATCTTTTTAATGTTAACCCACATCGTGTTTCAAATGAACTACCTGAGACATTATGTATAAAGAGAGACTGTGAATTCCAACAACGAGCGCTATCCCCGCAGCGACTCCACTGAGCTCGCCGAAGTCTTGCTGCAGTGGTCTTCAATTCGTGGGAGGATACTATGGGGAGATGCCGCGTATCTGGATGTATTGCCTGGGTGATATGGACCTGTTGGAAGGGCATATCATATCCCGCCCAGTTGCCAACCACATTCCTTTTTTCTCACATCACACTATACCAACTGGAACGGGTAAATGGAGCCAAATCCCATGATTTGGGTTAACTCGTCAAGGGCGCTGCGGTTTTCACCCAACAGTTGTGGATCGTTGAGATCTTCAATACGCATTCGGTCACGATAGTGTTTCTCCACCCACAGACTCAGCTTTTCATATAGCCAATTATTCATCAAGACCTTAGAGTTTATGGCCGCTAATTCTTGTTCGTTTAGCACAACGCGTAAGCGCAAACAAGCCGGCCCCCCGCCATTGCGCATGCTTTGTCTGAGGTCAAATGACCTGACTTGCTTGATGGGCGTGCCCTGCTGAATCAGTTCCTGTAAATACTGGGACACCGATTCAGTCTCCTCGCATTCCTGCGGGATAAGCATCATCATCTCTCCGTTGGTAAGCGTAACCAACTGGCTATTAAAGAGATAAGATCCTACCGCGTCACCCACACGCACCTGGCTATCTCGCACCTCGATAAAACATACGGCCTTCTCACCAAATTTACGTTGAATTTCTTCCCGGATTTTATCTGAGTTGAGAAAAGCTCTCTCATGGTAAAACATCACATCTTGGTTGCCGACGGCGATCACGTCGTTGTGAAACACACCAGCATCGATCGCATCAGGGTTCTGTTGGGCAAAGATAACCCGCTCGACAGGAAGCTTATGCAGACGTGCAACCGATTCTGACGCTTCAAAGGTCTGCCGGGCCGGATATCGTTGAGGCAAACGTTGGCTCAGGTCAATAGCATGCCTACCATACACAAAAAGTTCTACCCCTGGGTCACCGTATTCACTGCACAGACGGGTGTGGTTGGCAGCCCCTTCGTCACAAAAGTAATCGCTATGAGGCAAAGGTGCCTCGTGTTGGAAGTATTCGGGATCGGAAAAAATTGCCTGCAAGATTCGCCCGGTCGTAGCTGTCTCCAATGAGCGGTGGAAATTGCTAGCCAGATTGGCAGGCGTAAAATGGACCTTTCCATCTGCAGTATCTGCGCTGGGTGAAACGGTGGCTGCATTGGCAGCCCACATGCTGGACGCGGAGCAACAGGCCGCAAATATTTTGGGTGCATCACGGCTTGCTGCACCGATCACCTCGGCATCGCTGCCGCCAAAGCCTAATTTGCGCAAGGTATGCACATCGGGCCGCTCCTGCGGCAACAGCAAGCCTTGCTTCAAGCCAAAGTCATGCAGGGTTTTCATTTTACGGAGCCCTTGTATAGCCGCCCCCTTAGGGTTGGAGACCCGATGAACGCTGGCCATGGAAGCTACATTTCCATAAGACAGGCCGCTGTAGTTGTGTGTGAGGCCAACCAACCCATCAAAGTTAACTTCGTATGCTTTCATATGGTGATACCCGGGCTCAGCTGGTCAGGCATACTCAAGGATTCGGCCTCCAAAGAAGCCACAGGATAGGCACAGTAGTCCGCCGCATAATAAGCGCCGGGGCGGTGATTTCCGCTGAGACCAATCCCACCAAAGGGTGCCCCACTGCTAGCACCGGTTAAGGGGCGGTTCCAGTTGATGATCCCGGCCCGGATGTGGGTGTAAAAGATTTGATACATAGCTGCATCGTCACAGAACAGACCCGCGGCCAGTCCGTAGCGCGTGTTATTGGCCATACGGATGGCATCATCGAAGCGGCCATAACGAATGAGCTGCAAGAACGGCCCGAAGTATTCTTCATCCGGTGGCTCGCTGATAGCACTAACATCTATCAGTCCTGGTGACAGAAGGGCAGTACCCGGTTTCAACTTGGTCATGGCAACCAAGGGCCTACCCCCCATGGCGGTTAGTTTCTCCTGCACAGCTATAAGTTGATCGGCGACAGTTTCGGAAACCACCGGGCCCATAAAGGGTGGGTCTTCATCATCATGAAGGCCCACTTTGATTTGATGGACAGCATTGACGAGTTTTGTGACCAACGCCTCCCCTGGGGCATCATTGGGCACGTATAGACGCCGGGCACAGGTACAACGCTGCCCAGACGAAATGTATGCCGACAGGATGGTATGATAAACAGCAGCATCCTGGTCAGCGGTGTTGGTGACTATCAGTG
Source organism: Desulfobacteria bacterium (assembly GCA_041547605.1). Classification (GTDB taxonomy): domain Bacteria; phylum Desulfobacterota; class Desulfobacteria; order Desulfobacterales. Next base: position 10,485 of record JBFEUB010000065.1, on the reverse strand, counting down.
GGTTATTACCGCCCATTTCCAGGGCCAGAATCTTTTGGGGCTGACTCGCGAACTGGTGATGGAGCATCTTGCCGATTTGGGTACTACCCGTAAAGAACAAACCATCAATGTCAACGTGGCGAGCAATTGCAGCACCCGTTTCTCTTGCTCCTGGCAGCAGGTTGATAACCCCTTTGGGCGGGCCTGCCTGTTGCCACAGTTCAATTACATGTTGACCCACCATCGGGGTGAACTCGCTCGGTTTGAACACGATGGTGTTGCCAGCCAATAGGGCGGGAACAATATGCCCGTTTGGGAGGTGGCCGGGCAAGTTAAAGGGTCCGAACACAGCCACCACACCGTGGGGTTTGTGCCGGGTAACCGACCTTGCACCGGAGATCTCCCGCTCTCTGGTTCCTGTGCGCTCTTGGTAAGCCTTGATCGACATATCGATCTTGTCAAACATGCTTCCGACTTCAGTGGCACTTTCCCAGAGAGGCTTGCCGGTTTCAAGGGAAATGGTTTTTCCCAAACGGTCTTTCTCTTGCAACAAGCATTCTGCGAAGCGCCTAACGACGTCAACGCGGTCCTCAAAAGAGGTCATCTGCCAGGTGGTGAAGGCCCGGCGGGCCGCACGAACAGCGCGGTCCACCTGCTCTTGGCTCGCCGATCGTCCAAGCCAGACGGTTGTACCCGTGCCCGGATCAAGGGACTCAAGTGTATCTCCTTCCCCCGCCAACCAATGATTATCGATAAAAACGGCTTTAGTCATAATACCCCTAAACAAAGCGTCCTTCCGGGGGGCTACAGATATCCCGTCACATGAGGGGAACGACTCGTGCGGTGTCCCCGCGGGCAAGCCTAAGCGCTTGGGCCAGCCTCTTATCAATGGTAATTTCTTGTCCCCTTGTGAGGGGAAGTTGCGCCAAACAGCAGCGGAACGCCTGCAGTTCTTTATTGCTTATTAAGTGGTATTCGCCTTCCTTGGGCATCGTGCCGACCGTGATGGGCACATTTATACTGTCTCGAACAGCCCGAATCTCTTTGAGCTGGGCCTCCACCGTGGGGCCCGCATCGAAGATGTCGACGTATCCCTGATAACTGAACCCTTCCTTTTCCAGTATGCTCAAGGCGGGTCTTGTGCTCTCGTGCACCTGACCAATCACAGCTTGCGTCTGTTCGCTTAGCAGGTTCACATACACGGGATGTTTCGGCATGAGTTCAGCAATAAAGTGCTTGTCACCTATTCCCGACAGAAAATCGGCTTGCGAAAAGTCCATAGAAAAGAAGCGGCGGCCCAGTCCCTCCCAGAAGGGAGAACGGCCATCCTCATCTAAATACCCCCGCATCTCCGCGATGACTTTGGTAGCAAAGCGATGGGGAAACTCTGCCATAAAGAGGAACCTGCATTTGGACAAGAGCTTACCGTTATTGTTCTTGCGGTAGCCAGGATCCAGAAATAGGGAACCTAACTCCGTGGAACCCGTGTAGTCATTGCTGAGATACAAGGTAGACATCTTGTTGTAAACACCTAACTCGCGGCAAGCATGAACCACTGTGCCGACCCTATAGCTATAGAAGGCTTCTGAGACGCCAACCGCGGCCACGATGCCTGATGTGCCAACAACTGCCCCTGTCTGACTATCTTCCAGCACAAACAGGTAATGGTCCTTGCCGGGTTCCTTTTTGTCCCCATCAAAAGCCATCTGGGAGGCCACAATCTTCTTTTCGAGCAGATTGCGATCGGGGGGCAAAGTCGTCAGCCCCACCTTGTCTCTTTTGGCGAGGTTCTCAACGGCATCGATATCATCAGGTCGTACAGGACGTATGATCATCATGGTGAAGAAATCTCCCTTGACGGATGGTTGATGTTCAGATGTGAACTAAAACATACCTCCGGTTAGTGGGTCTGTTCTTATCCATGGATCCATTTGACATAGCCCGAGGCCAGTTTCAGCAAGAACAGGGCACTTAGCTTGGCCCGTTCGGTAAAGCTGTCAAGATGCATATATTCCTGTTCGCTGTGAATGTTTCCGCCACGGACGCCCAGATTATCCACGTTAGGAAGACCGGCGTTTGCCAGGTTATTGCCGTCACAACAGCCACCACTTTTGTGCCATTGTAACCTCATGCCAAGATCAGTGCCGCATTCGCTTATCATATGCATTAGGCGACGATTGGCCTTGCTTAGTATCTTTGGTTTGCGAAGAAACTGCCCATGCAGTTCAAGGCTCAAACCATCGCGATCATTGATGACCCTTGCTGCTTTTTCGAGTTCCTTTTGTATCCAGATTTCATCGTCCAGTCGGGCAATACGCACATTAAACTTCATGATGGCCAAGTCCGGAACAATATTGACGGGACCGCCCCCCTCAATAAAGCCGGCGTTGATGGTGACGCCATCTCGTTGACCATTTAGGTTATCTATGGCCCGGACATAGTCGGCCATGGCTCGAATGGCATTTCGACCTACGTCTGGCTCTCGACCTGCATGCGCAGCCTTACCTCGCACCACTGCTGTAAAATATCCATTCCCTTTGCGTTCGGCGGCTAAGCTGCCATCGGGGAATGTAGGCTCGTAAATCAGTCCCAAGTCATTACGCTTGGCACTTTCCGTCAGCAGGTGTGCTGATCCGGGGGAACCGACCTCTTCATCGGGATTGATTAAAACCTCCCATCCGATATTACCTGCCCAAGGGCTTCGTTCCAGAGCCCCTAGGACTATCATTAATACCACAAGACCGCCCTTGGCATCTGCGACCCCCGGGCCATTCACGGTGCTGTGGTCTACTCGAACTGTTTTTTGGAAAGGACTGTCCGCCGGAAAGACCGTATCCATATGAACACCAAGAAATACCTGAATGGAAGCCTCAGGGCGCTTTCGAATCCTTAATGCTTTTCCTAGTGGAATCCGCTCGATTCCACCGCGCTTCCCAACCCGTTTCAATGGTTCCAAGGGGATGATTTCTTGTTCCCCGCCCAGCGGCCTCAAGAGATCAGAAAGTTCATGAAGGACCTTGTCTAAGCCTGAGGTATTGAAGGTGCCAGAGTTGGTATCAGCCAATGCAATGAGGACCTGATACATCCTCTCATGCTGCTCATCAATCCAGTCCAAATAGGGTACATATTCAATCAAAGCATCGCCCTCCGCAGCAACACCTTTCCGCAAAAACTCTGGGAAAATCCAACATCATCACTATCATGACTCCGTGGCTCCAATCTGGCTCTGCCATCTGCTTTTGATCGGCATGCTCCCCGGACACGCAGTGCTGCCGCAAGGCAGAACCCCTGCCCGGACGGGCGGGGAGGCTTCACTATTCGTTAATCAGTATCCCCCAAAATCAATGTTCAGGCAACAGCTCGTTACAGTGACACCTCCTTGTTGTAAGTCACCTTCTAAGTTCGATCGCCCGCTTGTCTTTGTTTTTTATCTCACTTGACACATCTTGGTTATACCAGCACCAGTGTTTCGTGATTTGCAGTCTTGGCTAAGTCTAGGAAATGAATAGGAAGGCAAGCTGTCCGGAAAGAAGCGGCAGCACCGGAGCCGAGGTCGGTGTCCTCGTCCTGATATTATGAAATATAGGTGCGGCGAGTACACGCGTCGCCACCGGCCCCAGACTTCTCCCGTATGTAAGCATGTTACACAAAAAAGGCACTATTGGACAATGGGGTGAAGACTGTATTTATTGAGAAAAAATACTGTATTTTGAAAGTTGGGGTACAGGGTAGAATGCCATCCATTACATTGCAACTGGGCCGACATGGATCGGCCGATCTTCGTTCACGGTTCTCTTCAAAGGTGCTTTCATTTTTCTTTGAGCACGCCGTACATCTGGTCCGGCCCAAGGATCTCTGGAAATTGCTTCCTGAGTGCGCGGCGGGCTTCATAGCACAGATGACACGCATCCGCATACGTTTCTGCATGGGACAGCCCGTAGCAACAAACCAACTCGGCTGGACCGCCCTTAAGGAGTGGCCCCACGATGGGGTGTGAATCCGGATCGTACGTCTCGCAGATCTCCTTCAATGGCGTGCGAAAGAGATTTCCTATGGAGATCCCCTGGCAGATATGCAGATTCCCGAATGGATCCACGTGCACCCTCCCCGACTCGCGCAGGTCTTCGTAAGAGCATTCTTTGAACTGACTCCAGGGCTGCTGAGCTACTCGTTTCACAAGCTTTTCTGAGGCCCGGCCCCGATATAACACGCCTGATTCGCCCGCTGGAAGCTGCCCGACCACTGATATCGCGTCTGTCTCTTCGGGTTGGGCAATGGTGATGAAACCTACCGGGATGCCCAGTTTCTCAGCCGCAGTGCACCCATTTTGGGCTTGGCGGCTCAGTTTTTCAGTGTAGTGGTATAAATCGGTACTGACGGAGAGATCCTGCACCAATCCTGCAAAGGGTTTTAGGCATTCCGTGGCGTCGTTCTCGTGGGTCGCCCAATAGCCGTTCGATACAACACCCACCCGGAAGTCCATTTGTGCTGCCTCTTGAACCCCTTTCACCAACACAGCGTAATACAGGAAGGGCTCTCCGCCCTCGAAGTAGATTACCTTGACCGTCCCAAGGTCTTTGCCCTGCTTCAGAATCTCCCGGATGTCTTCAAGTGTCATAGTGCCGTTTTGCCATGGACTGCCCCAGACAAAGCAGTGATCGCATTCCAGGTTGCACTGATACGTCAATAGCAAATGAAGGCCCGAGAGCTCCATATCACCACTTTTTTCGAACAACATTAATGATCCGGCCAAAGAATGCCGTTAATATAACCAGAGCCAGAATGAGTCCTATGGGGACGGCAATCAAGACGCTTACCTTTAAAGCGAAAATCAGAAGGGGAACCAAAACAAATATAACGGATAGTATCAAGATGATAGCAAAGCATCCTGTCAGAAAGTCTTTGCCAAATTGGTGCTCAAGAGTCCGATTTTCATTTGGTGTCACTTTGTCCCCCATATGCAGGTTGTTTTACTATGCCTCACTCAGCATGGCTTTGGGAAAGGTAGCAAAAATCTTTCAGGGAACAACATATGGCAAGTTTCAGGTGTCAGGACTGGGTCAACAAGCATGTATCGAATTTTGTCCACTGCTAAGGTCTGGTCATTAATATGCAAACAGATATCCTCTTGAACGATCATAATCAACCCTTTTGATCAAAACCTTTATCCGATATGCTCAAGTATCTTCACCCCCTGCCTCTCTTCAATGTCCCCTGCCAATGCATGAAGAATCACCAAGTTAACGGCAATGTATTAGAACGAGGTATATTCAGAGCGTTGCTTAAGCATCAAGTCCCTTCAACACTGACGCCCCCTATACACACTCTGTCACCGGCCGAACGTCTAAGGCTCCGTTGAGGAGGTTTGACTTGAAAAATCGTGTATTGTGGATAAAATGAAAAGGTTAACAAAGGAGAGACAAGTGACGAACCGTCCGACAGCAGCCAAAATAGAGATAATGGATCAGAAGGGTCTCTCGCATGCAATATATTGTTGATGCAAAAGGCCTGAAAAAGACTTTCGGCGATCTTGTGGCGGTCGATGGCATTTCATTTCACGTTTTGCCAGGAGAGTGTTTCGGCATATTAGGACCTAACGGGGCCGGAAAGACGTCGACCATTCGCATGATATACGGCTTTTCTCCCTTGACAGGTGGCAGCCTTGAAGTTTTCGGCCTCAACATATCTCAAGGATGGCGCACCATCAAATCTCGCATCGGTGTGTGCCAGCAGGAAAACAATCTGGACCCTGACCTAACGGTTCAACAGAACCTGGAGGTCTTTGCCCGCTATTTTGACGTTCCAAAACAGCAAGCCGGTCAACGAGCCAAAGAGCTCCTAGAATTCATTGCACTCGATCACAGAAAGAACAGCCCAGTGACCGATCTTTCAGGCGGCATGATGCGTCGGCTGGTGCTGGCCCGGGCCCTCATCAACAATCCCGATCTCGTTATTCTAGATGAACCGACCACGGGCCTGGACCCTCAATCCAGGCACCAGGTATGGGAACGGCTCGAACAACTCAGGGCAGAAGGCCTTTCCATCCTGCTGACGACGCACTACATGGATGAAGCCTCTCGCCTGTGTGACCGGCTGGTGATCATGGATCATGGTCGTATTCTGGTGGAGGGGAAGCCTATAGATCTTATTAAGAAACACGTGGGGCAGGATGTGATCGAGGTGGCAGGGCCGAGTCAGGAATTGCGGACGTATATAAGGTCTCAGCCCATGGCTCATGAGGATTTGGGCCATCGACTTATCATTTATGGCCACGAGGGTAGCGAGATGTTCCAAAACATAAGCAAAGCCTATTGTGATGAAGGCTGTATCTTGCGCATGGCTACTCTGGAAGACGTCTTTCTGAAGTTGACGGGAAGGGGGTTGAGGGAATGAGCCGTACGGTCTCCATCCGTATATCCAAACGGTTCATCAGGGTCTGGCAACGAAATCTAACTGTTTACCAAAAGATCTGGAAAGTGGTCTTCATCCCACCTATCCTCGAACCCATTTTCTATTTAGTGGCCTTTGGCGTAGGGTTGAGCGTCTTAGTAGGAGCCATCCATTACCATGGCTCGGATGTGTCCTATGTCGCGTTTATCGCGCCGGGTTTGATTGCGATTAATATCATGCAAAACGCCTTTTTTGAAAATACCTTTGCTTCTTTTGTTAGAATGTATTTCCAGAAAACCTTTGATGCAATGATGGCCACCCCTCTTTCCCTGGAAGAAGTCATTACGGCTGAGATTATCTGGAGTGCAACTAAGGCCGTTATTGCCACATCAATTATGCAAGGGGTCGTTAGTTTGTTCGGCCTGATCCAATATCCGGAAGGCCTTTTGATTATTCCTTTGGCATTTCTGGGTGGCATTGCCTTTGGGTCCATTGGCATGTTTTTTACCAGTGTGGTCAAGACGATCGAAATGTTCAATTTGCCCATCTTCTTGTTCATCACTCCCATGTTTGTATTCAGCGGGACCTTTTTCCCTCTGGAGAATCTGCCAGCGTGGGCCCAAAAGCTCGCCATGTTTTTTCCCCTAACCCACCTGGTAAAACTTACACGGTCTTTCAGCTTTGGCCTGATGACGGCCGACCTGCTTTGGAGCTTGGTCTATTTGTTGGTTTTTTGTCTCATCTTTTTCCCCTTAGCTCTTTTCAAAATGCACCGTCGTTTAATTAAGTGATTAACAAACAAGCATACTTGCCAGGGGATCACCCATGAATGGCGGTGAACAACCATTCGGTTAATCAGAATACTTCAGCGGGAAGTAGAAGAAAAGGGGGTAGTCCATCTGAACCGTCTTAGAGACAGTATCCCCTTTTGACTGGGTTTTGATGCCATTGAACCCATAGAGATTATGTTTATGGCAGTATCTTGTAGTTTTAGATCGAACAAACCAAAACCAAGATGCTGTGCCCTTGTATATCTTCCAGCAGCCCCAGCCCCTCTTCCAAAACTACTAATTTTCCAGCCGTATGTTTTGCCGTAGTAAGTTGTAGGTAACATTACCCAAAGATCAGGGTTTTTTTTCGTTAAAATTGGCATTTCATCCAATTGAATTTTCATTTTTGTGTGATATGGGAAAGTGTAATGTTTTGTGCACAAAGTAATTTCCCCCCGTTTCCATTTTCCTTCACAATCTTTCAAATACTTATTTTGTAAAAGGCATGGACTTCAAACTGTGCCTACATAGCTCCTGCTCGAACTCTGCCCTTTTCTGTGGGGAGCTCATGTTGACAACTCAGACCAGTCCCGCTTGCCTGTTTTCTGAAAAATGTTGACCCATTAACGAAATCTTTCACAGGGGTAACATGTCTGACCGAGAAAAGAGGTATAACGAACGATATGAAATGGAACTTCCGATTGCGGTCAGGTGGAAAGATTGGTCTGGGCGCATGCAGGAGGCAATTGGTATAACTAGGAATATGAGCCCTTCAGGCGCATTCATAGTCTGCAATAGCCCTATCGGAGCAGGCTGTGCCGTCGATCTTGATATTGATTTTCCGATTCTTCTTGGAGGCCGCATCCCATGTCGCATCTCCGCCAGTGCAACCGTTGTCAGGGATATCACGGGAGCCAAGCATGCCGTAGGTTATGGGCATGGAATCGCGTTTGACCGCTTTAGCTTTACGAGGCTTTAAAGACGGAGGCATGGCTTGTTATCGGCTGAGTATATTCCCAAAAGCAGAATCCGGTAATTCTTATCAACAGGACCCGGAATGGCGTGACATCGGCCTATTACTTGGGTTTTTTGATTGACATGACAAGACTTTTGCAGAAGTGTTCGGTTATCCAGTATCGAATCCCCAAGAGCGCGATAGGCTTTAGCCAACTGAGTTAAGCCGGCTTACCTCTTGACACATAATTCAAATCTTTCCTAAACTCCTCTACGAAAAAGCCACTCCTTGTCGTCAGAATTACCAGAGGCTATTTCAAAACCTCATTGAGAGCCCATTGTTGGCCATTTTGCTAACAAGCCCCTTGCAAAACGAAGGGTGAAAATCTTAACTGTTTGAGGGCGTTAGCCCGAGTTTGGCGCAGACGTTGCGCGCGACGGCTTAAAAAGAGGCACTTCGTGCCCGAACCTAGCGGAGTGAGCTTAGAACTTGTCAAAATGGCCAAACCGGCGAGAAAACAGGTTTTGAAATCACTTCCAGTATTATAATCGATTATCAAGAGGTAAAAGCAATGAGCATAGACCGCAAATCTGAAATTGCTGGAATTGGTTTCAGTGTGCCTGACCGGATTGTGACAAACAAAGACTTGGAAGCATTTATGGATACAACTGATGAGTGGATAGTGAGTCGCTCCGGAATCCATGAGAGGCGCTGGGTTTCAGGGGAAACTGGCACATCAGACCTTGCCATTGCGGCTTCTAGGCAGGCGATGGAAAGAGCAGGCGTCGATGCAAGAGAAATCGACATGGTCATAGCAGCGACGATCACCCCTGATTATTATTTCCCAGGAATTTCAGTGCAAATACAGGATCAGTTGGGTATGCATCCCATTGGTGCTTTTGATATTAGAGCAGCCTGTTCTGGTTTTATTTATGCCCTATCCGTGGCAGATCAGTTTATCAAAACAGCTTACGCAAAAACGGTGCTGGTTGTGGGAGCCGAGGTTCAATCCACCGCCCTGAATGTATCGACCGAGGGGCGAGACATGGCCGTTCTTTTCGGGGATGGAGCCGGCGCTGCAGTGCTTCGAGCCGGGCATAATGCGCGTTGCGTCCTGTCTACCCATTTGCATTCGCAGGGAAAATACCTAAAGGAATTGTGGTGTGAAGGCCCTGCTTCCAGATGTAACCCCAGGATATGCGAAGAAATGATTAATGAAGGGCGGCATTATCCCTCCATGAACGGTCGGGAGGTTTTTCGACAAGCAGTAACTCGTTTTCCAGAGGCAATCTATGAAGCACTGGATGCAAATAGCCTGTCTATAGATGATGTAGCATTGATAATTCCTCATCAGGCCAATTTGAGAATAAGCCAGGCTGTGGCCAAAAAATTAAGGATATCTATGGATCGGGTTTATAGTAACATTCAACGCTACGGTAACACCACGGCAGCCTCTATCCCAATCGCTCTTGCAGAAGCCTTGGATGAAGGAAAAATCAAGGAAGGTGATGTCATCATTTTGGCCGCATTTGGCGCTGGATTTACATGGGCATCTGCAGCGATTCGTTGGTAGATTAATATAGAACCCATCAGAAAAATGTGAATCAGGATTCAGGGCAAGGCGTAGGGTGGCGCGCAATCCCGCCGCGGGAGGATTAGGATTTTGAGCCTCGCTAAAGCGGGACAACGCCGCCATGGGGCCGTAGACGCATTCTTGAGATGGGTTCTATGTAACCACGCGGTCACGAGGCAAGTGTTACCCGATTGTCCCCTGGCCTTTTCCGTATAGAAAGGAAGAATACATGTCGAAATCTCTGCATTTTAAACCGAACAATTTGGCCGAGATATTCATCAATTTTGATGCAGTACGTCAACTGGTGCGAGAGGAGCTAGGCTGTGCCTGCCCTGACCGGATATTTGAGGAGGTAACAGTTGGATGCCCATCCATATTTGGTAGTCTGAACGTACCCTCATCCGTTCAGATTCTTGTAGGCCATCGGCTGCTCGTGTCTCTTGTACCTGTACGTGACTTGAAGGACGTGGCGGAAAATGCGAAGCATCTCCTTTTAAATGGCAGGGACATCCGCGATAGACACGGTCTGAACCGCTATCGACTGGTTTTGGTGGGCCGTGTCAGCAAGAGTGTACTAACCGAATTGGAGAAGGAAGCTGCCAATCTTGATGATCGAATGCATGTTCATCTAGTTGAATCAGACAGGTCCATCGGTGACCCATCCACAAGAGAACCTATCTAGTGTTGTGTCCCAGGAGTTTGTTCCAAGAATATGGAATCGCCAAAAAGCCATTTTCCTTGCTCCGTGAGCATTTTCGGGACATCAACTTCGCTCCGCTAAATCATGCACACAGTGGTTCTGTTCAAGCCGTCAGGCG
>JBFEUB010000064.1:0-15784 GCA_041547605.1 Desulfobacteria bacterium | reverse complement strand
CGACAACCATCCTGGAATACAAGTCGATGCACACGGCCAGGTATAACCACTCTTCTTGGGTCGGTATGTAGGTGATGTCGGCAGCCCAGACCTTGTTGGGACCAGCGACATCGAAGTTCTGATCCAACACGTTGGAGGCAACGGGCAAATTATGCTTCGAATCCGTTGTCGCCTTGAACTTTCGTTTGGCTTTGGCTTTGATCCCGAGCTGCCTCATGAGTCGGGCAACACGGTTGCGACTACAGCAGAAGCCCTGAGAGCGCAACTCCGCATGAATTCTTGGTGCGCCATACGCTCTGTGGCTGCCATGGAAGATATCGAGCTTGGCCTTAAGTTTGTCATTCTCTCGGCTTCTAAGGCTTGTGGGACGTTTCAGCCAAGTATAGTAGCCACCACGGCTAACACTGAGCAACTGGCACATGCGGCCTACTTTGAAAGTGCCTTGGTTCTCTGAGATGAATCGGAACTTCATTTCTGATGTTCCGCAAAGTAGGCCAGCGCCTTTTTTAAGATGTCGCGTTCCTCTGTAACACGATTAAGCTGCGCCTTGAGACGGCGGATCTCCTCATCGGGTGGCTTCAAACGTCCCTTGCCGGGAAACGCATGTTCGGGATCTTGTTCAAATTGTCTCTTCCAGTTCCTTAAAACACTGTATTCGACCCCGAGACTTCGAGAGGCCTCGGCAATGCTGTAACCCTTGTGCGTGATCAGTCTCACGGCCTCCATCTTGAATTCTCGGCTGTATGACTTTCGCTTTCTCTGCTCCATCTGACACCTCCTCTCATGGTCTTATACCATGCTTTTCGAGGTGTCTACTAAATCGGGTAAGCCCAGACTTCCCTCTTGATCTAACACCAATAATTCGACCTCTCAAACCACTTGCCTGACGGTTAGGTTCACTACATAAGGCTCCTTTCTTGCTCTTCATCCTTGATTTTACAGTACTTATGCTTAATTTTTAAATCGGATGGGGGTATTGGTCATTGTGACCTTTGCCTTTCATCTAATAACCTCCTTTGAATCCCTGGGGGCTGCGATATAGTCTGAAAGGCTTCCCCCCTTCCCCTGCTATATCATCCAGTTCCCAGGGACGTTTTTGGAAAGGGGTTACTTGTGAAACAAGAACTTGAAGAAAGGCTGAAAGAAGACATAGGCCACCTAATTTGTCCCAAGCATTTCAAATGCCATGCCCAGGGATTTGAGAATGTCTGCAAAGCACAAGATGCTGGACTGGAAACGTTCATTGTGTGCTTAGAAAAACATCCCAATGATTGCCAGTTTTCACTGCCTTTTGGTCATATATTTCTTTGTGAATGCCCCCTTCGCGTGTACATAGCTAAGAAACTGAAGAAATAACACCAGCCTCGTACCTATCTGTCATCCTTTGCCTGAGTTATAGAATCACCGCCTTTCTTTTGTTTACATAAAATACGGAATGGGCATCCGTAGTATATACGGATGTATTTGGGTGCTCCTTTCGTATGTTTGCCATAAATAACTTGGTACCATACATATATAAAATTGGTATCATCTCGGGTTGTCTTTGCTCATATTCCATAATATAGTACGTGGTATCCGCGGTTGGAGGGCAAGGCAAGTTCTCACCGCAAGTAAAAATGAGACACGGGGGGAAGCCTTCCAACCCCGGATTTTGCTTACCCGTTACAAAACCATTGGGTTCTCCATTCTCCTCCTGTCCTCAGGATAACCAAAATACAACCTCGTGGTGCTTCCTTTTGCTCTTTTCTCCTAATTACCACTTTCAATATACGTAGTTTTTTCATGAAAAATGAAGACTTTACCTTATTGTCATCGACCGCTTCATCTTATATATATGCTATCAAGAGGGGCTCAGGGCAGGAAGGCACCTGCTTCCCCCCGGCGTTTTCGCCCAAAGTGATGCCAAGCAATAAGGCATCACTTTTCCCCTGGCCCTAACAACCCCTTTCTTGCCGAAAAGCACTTCCTGCAGCGACCGTTTTCGATTAAAACGTCACAGATATCGTTTTGCGCCTTGAGGCCAAAATAGCAATCCCCTGATGTGTCAAGGCTCCAGCGGCTTATCCAAAAAGTCATGTCACTTCTGACTTTCCCTGCATGTTTTGACCGTAGTTCCACATTCCTGTCTTTTGTCTCAAGCTATTAGGTACTTTTTCCTGACCAAAATTGGTTGTTCGCCCAATTGATTCATGGCTGTGCCGATGTTACACGCTTATCATAGGGTAAGTACGTACTGATGATGCCTATACGTGCAAAGATGATGGGTACTGTCACCTCGGTTCCAAGATCGAAAACCCATGGAGGGAAAAGATAAGATGATAAAATTTTTGTGTGACTCGTGTGGGAAGGATATATCAGCAAAAGTCCAGGATTCCGTCAAACAATTCTGCGGGAGGCATTATTTTGACCCGCATATGATCGGGGTGAGAGAAGACGATCGCATACACCTCTGGGATGCCCCGTTCGGAGTCGGACCCGAAAAAAAGCCGGTTTATCTGAACGTACAACTTCTAAAAGAATTGTCAAAACTCATACATGCATCTGCATGGGGAATGTCTGCCGCTATGATGCAGTGCGGCAATTGTGCCAAAGAGAGTGCAGCGGGGAAAAGAAAGAAAGTGATAACTATTTTTACAAGAATTGCTGAAGGATGATGGGCCGCCTGAAATGTCAAGCATAGTTTTCAGTCAAAAAAGAAGTTGACTCTTTGGTGCCGCTCCACCCACCCAACGCCGACCTATATGTCCTGATATATACTCAATATCATGACAACGCAATGATCCCGATCGAGTGTTTTTCCTGCCTGTTGTGAGGATCAACAAAGAGCCTTTCTTCTAACAGTTTTGACCTTCCCTGCATGTTTTGACCGTAGTTGCACATTCCTCTTTTGTCCCACTCTATTGGGTAGTTTTTCCTTCTATTAGGTGGTTTTTCCTTGACTAAAATTGGTTGTTCGCCTAATTGAACTTTCTTTTTTGGTTTGATATCAACAACTGTGTTTTCAGAAAAAAACAGAATGTCAACTAAGGAGAAATAATTATGTCAGTGGAAGTTTTGGACACGCTTGGCCTAAAGTGCCCTCAGCCAGTTCTTAAATTAGCGGTGAAGGCGCCAGATATGAATCCCGGTGACATCTTGGAAATATCGGGAGATTGTCCAACTTTTGAAAAAGACATTCGCACCTGGTGTGAGCGACTTGGGAAAATCTTCCTGTCTATAAAGGATGAAGGAGGAGATAGGAGACGCATCCAGATACAATTTTAGATAGCCTATCAGACATTTTGTAGAAGGGTTTTCTATTTCTGCCTTATGGGTCATTGGCCCCGATGCCAAGGCCCCCATCCATCGCCTGCTACAGCCAACGGGTAAGGTTGGGTTAACTTGGCTTCGGGGCTCTTTTCGCTGCTTGCCTAATTGCTGGTACACCATAAATATTGTGGTCCCCCTTCCCGCTGAAATCAGAGATTTTGCCATATAAGGTCTGAAAAATAGAGGCCGAAAAACTTATCATTCGTATTTCATATCTTTGATTATTTTTAGTGGGGGTGGCCTTCCTTCAAGGGGTAGGAGCCCCTCTATCCTGCGTAGAACTGGATCCTTAGCCGTGCAGGTTATCGATCCAACGCATCGCTTCCGCGTCACTGACCTTTCCAAGATACTGTTGGGTGGTTGCAAGATTTGAGTGCCTGAGAATCACCTTGCTCACGATCTCAATCGGCGTGCCTGACCGTGACGCATAGGTGGCGGCATGCCGTCTAAGATCATGGGGCCGTATGTGGATACCCACGATTTTGCCCGCCTTTTGGACTATTGACCTTGCTGTTGGATAGGTTATAGGGAAGATCCGCTTATCAGGTCCGATCTGCTTATGTCTGATATAGTCCCTGAGCCGTTCAGCTACCTTCTTGGAAATGAAAACCAATTCCGCCTCTTTCCCGCGTTTGGGTTCTCTAAGCAGCAGTCTCAGACCTTCAACATCTTTGGGGGTCCGCTTCAGCACTTCACTGATCCTCATGCCACCCCTGACCATCAATTCAAGCATAAGACGGTTTCTTAGCTTGACGGTTCTGAAGATGATTTCATCCACGACTTCCTTGTCCAGGATTGTCCAGTGGACAGGCCTGCCCCATCTGAACAGTTTTTTGATCATGGGTACATTACAAGGATTTTGCAGTTTTGGATCATCGGCATTCTTAATCAGGTTGAAAAAGGCTGTCAGAGAATCTCTTGACTTCCTCGTACATGATCCGGCTCCTGTCGCGGCCTGGTTGTTAGTTGAGGCAGGTGGCCCATGAGAGTCACTTTTCGGGTGTACACCCCTAGCTCCGGAATCCTGTCATTGGATTGCTAACACTCTGCTACCATAACACCAAAAAACAGTACAAAAAACCAAGAAGCAACGGGAACTTTAGTATTGACTTTTCTTTTATGTTTCTGTACTTTATTCGTTATTGTTCTATTTTGTCAATGATTTCAGGCACTCTGACACGGCAGAGGTCACGAGTTCAAATCTCGTCGTGCGTGCCAGTAAGGAATCGATGGAGGCCCGGGCAACGTTAGCTTTCATCATGAGCTAAAAATGTCATGAACCGTAGAAGGCATCTGGGCAGATGATACTTCAGATGCCTTTCGTTCTTTTATGGGATTCTTCACATGCGTATTCTTTTGATTCATGCCGATAGCTTTTCGTTTCGTGTGACAGGCGAAACTGCAGTGGCCATGCCGAGTGAGCTGGAAAAGGCAAGCCGAGAGGGCGAGGTTTCCGAGTGCCTTGTGGTCTTTGTGGCGGCCGAAAAAAAAGATGACGCCAATGTTGACTCTGTGGTCAGTCAGGTCATTAAAGAGGTTTCATCACTTGCGGATCAGGTGGGCACTGATCAGATAGTCATTTATCCGTATGCGCATCTATCAAGCACCCTTTCTTCGCCCCGCGTGGCCGTCCTGCTGCTGGATAAGATCTGCCAAGCGCTTCAAGCCAAAAACCATTACAAGATCTTGAGGGCGCCCTTTGGTTATTACAAGTCCTTTGATATTGCTTGCAAAGGGCACCCCTTGTCAGAGTTGGCAAAAACGATCACGTCGGCTAAGCCCTCAAAAGTCTCTGCCGAAAGCGAAGAAGAGTCTGAAGCCCTTAAGGCTGAAAAAGTCTTGAAGTCTCAATGGATGGTCTTGAGTCCTGATGGTGAGCAGGTATCGGCCGAAGATTTTTCATTTTCGACGCGTCCTAACTTAGAGCGGCTATATCGGTATGAGACGTCAGGGACCCGTGTGTCTGATCAAGCTCCCCCGCATATTGAATTAATGCGACGTATGGAGCTCGTCGACTACGAGCCAGGTGCAGATCCTGGAAACCTTCGGTGGTACCCTAAAGGCCAATTGATGAAGCGCCTCGCCGAAACTTATGTAAGCGGGCTGGTCGTTGATTACGGCGGTATGCAGGTGGAAACCCCTATTATGTATGATTATCAGCACCCCAAGCTCAGTCTCTATCTGCAGCGGTTTCCTGCCCGACAATACGTACTCCTTTCAGATCAGAAGGAATATTTTCTTCGTTTTGCAGCATGCTTTGGTCAATACCTGATTCAGCACAACATGCAGATTTCTCACCACCACCTCCCGTGCAAACTGTACGAGCTGACCCACTATTCATTTAGGCGCGAACAGTCTGGCGAACTGGCTGGTTTAAAACGTCTCAGGACTTTCACCATGCCGGACCTTCATACACTGGCAAAAGATGTGAAACAGGCTAAAAAAGAATTCATAGAACAGACCTATTTGGCCATCCAGTGTATGGAAGGCTTTGAACTCGATTTTGAGGTCGCCATACGGTTCGTGCGGAGTTTTGCGGATGAAAACCCGTCCTTTGTCAGGGAGTTGGCCTCTTGCTGTGGTCGCCCAGCTTTGATTGAAACGTGGGACGAACGGTTTTTTTATTTTGTCGCAAAATTGGAATTCAATTTCATTGATGCGCTGGACAAGGCAGCGTGCCTGTCGACCGTCCAGATAGATGTGGAAAATACTGAAAGATTCGACATAACCTATGTGGACAAGAAGGGAGAAAAACAATATCCTTTACTTTTGCACGCTTCAATCTCCGGCTCCATAGACAGGGTCCTCTATGCCATACTAGAGGCTCAGGCCATGCGAATGCGCAAAGGACAAAAGGCTGCATTTCCGTTTTGGTTGGCCCCCACACAGTTGCGCCTTGTACCTGTGTCCGAAAAATTGGATGCTGCCTGCAGGGATGTTTTGGAAAAAGTGCCCTATCGAATCGACTATGACGACCGGGATATCCCTATGGGCCGGAAAATCCGGGATGCGGAAAGGGAATGGATTCCGTACATATTGGTTTTGGGTGCAAAAGAGGCCGCAGAACAATGCCTTAACGTAAGAACCAGGGACGGAAGTCAGAAAAAAATGGTCCTGCCTGAACTCCTGGCAGAAATTGAGCCACAGATGAAAGAAAAACCTTTTTTTGAACTGCCGTTGCCAAAACGGCTTTCCGGGCGCCCGATTTTTGTGGGATGAGGCGGTATAAAGTCTTGCGGGAAGGCCATATTTTATAGTAATAAATAAAGTTTAAGATTAGTTTAAAGCGATTTGTCCAGTGCGGATGGAGCATCGTGTAAAGAGCGGAGAGCAGGGTGTAGAGATGAGAAAAACGGCATGCGCTTTGCCTCATGCACTCTGGACCACTCGCACAATGCTTCCCGAACTATCAAGGAGGTGAAGAATATAGCTAAACGCATCAATGTGAACCGAAGGATTCGGGCCAAAGAGGTTCGGTTAATAGACCCGGACGGCAAGCAGCTTGGGGTCGTGCCGCTTATGGAGGCCCTGGAAACAGCAGAATCCCACGGGCTGGATCTGGTTGAGGTTGCCCCCAACGTTAGCCCGCCAGTTTGCCGAATCATGGACTACGGCCGATACAAATACCAACAGAGCAAGAAACTTCAAGAGGCCAAGAAGCGGCAGTCAACCTTTCAAGTCAAAGAGATAAAACTGCGTCCCAGGACTGGAGAACACGACTTTCAGGTTAAGATGCGCCACGTGAAGCGCTTCTTGAATCATCGGGACAAAGTAAAGGTGACGGTCATCTTCAGAGGACGCGAGATGGCCCATACGAATCTCGGCGTAGCGCTCTTGCAACGTGTGATTGAGGACACAGCAGAATTTGCCGTCGTAGAGCAGGGGGCCAGGAGAGAAGGTCGTATCATGGTCATGGTTCTTGCCCCGAAATAACTCCCCCGAAAATTCCCTTTTGAGAATTCGTAAATAAATCGTAGGGGTCAGGCCTTCACATTGGACAACCTAGAACTGAGGTGCATTGGGGAGGATCAACAATGTCGTTGTCCAATGTCCAGACCAGACCCTTTACTTTAAGCATAAAGAGAGGAAACGTTCGATGCCCAAAATGAAGACGAACCGAGGTGCTGCAAAGCGTTTGAAGGTTACTGGTAGAGGAAAAGTAATGTATTCAAAGTCGAATGCAAGCCATATCCTGACTAAAAAGACATCAAAAAGAAAGCGCATGCTTCGCAAATCTGACGTCATTGACAAAAGCAATAAGGCGAGAGTGAAAAAACTGATTCCATACGCGTGAAAACTTAGCATGGTGCATAGGGGAGGATTATACATGCGAGTCAAAAGAGGCATTAAAGCCAGAAAGAGGCGAAAGAAGGTATTGAAGCTTGCAAAGGGATACCGCGGCGGCCGTAGCAAGCTGTACCGTACTGCTGCGGATGTCGTGGACAAGGCCTTGCGTTACGCATACAGGGATCGAAGGGTCCGCAAGCGAGATTTCAGAAGACTGTGGATCGCCCGCATCAATGCGGCAGCCCGCATGAACAATCTGTCATATAGTCGCTTCGTACAAGGATTGAAGCGGGCGGGCGTGGAACTGGACCGGAAGATACTGGCCGAACTGGCTGTCTCAGATCCATACGCTTTTTCTCAATTGGCGGCAATTGCTGGAGGCCAAGCATTGTAAATCGCAGGGGTCAGGACTTGACATTGGACAACGACCCTGTTCATCCTCCATGCTGGCACTCAGTTCCGGGTTGTCCCATGTCAAGGCCTGACCACTCATGCATAAGCAAAGTTCAATGAAGGAAGCGCTTGAAGGGGTAGAAAAGGAAGCCCTCGAGGCCATAAAGATGATTTCAGACTTGGCGGGAGCCAAGGCCTTGAGGACCCGGTACTTGGGGCGTAAAGGCGTGGTGACGGCCCTCTTGCGAGAAGTCTCTGGTTTGCCCGCCGAAGAAAGACCTGGTGCAGGTAGGCTTGCCAATAAGGTGAAGCAAACGCTTGAGCAGGCCTTTGACGAGGCCTTGAAGGAACTTGAGCAAAGTATTGCAGAATCTCAAGAAGAAGCCTTGGACGTAACGTTGCCAGGACGCCCGCTTGCCCAGGGGCACGTGCACCCGATCACTCAGATTGCCCAGGCTATTTGCGAAATCTTTCAAAGACTCGGCTTTGATATTGTTGAAGGCCCTGATGTGGAATTGGACTACTATAACTTTGAAGCCCTTAATATCCCCCGCGACCATCCTGCCCGTGACATGCAGGATACCTTCTATATCTCGGACAACGTTGTTTTGAGGACCCATACATCCCCGATTCAGGTACGGGTAATGGAATCACAGCCCCCGCCTGTCTGCATCATAGCGCCGGGCAAGGCCTACCGGGTAGATTCTGATATTTCACATACCCCCATGTTTCACCAGGTAGAAGGTTTGATGGTCCAGGAAGATATATCTTTCGGTGACCTCAAGGGAATCCTGACCACCTTTGTACACCAGATCTTTGATGAGGAGACGAGCTTGCGGTTTCGCCCCAGCTTTTTTCCTTTCACGGAGCCGAGTGCGGAGGTGGATATACTTTGCGTGATCTGCCGGGGGAAGGGTTGCCGGGTTTGCTCTCACACCGGATGGCTGGAAGTTCTCGGGGCTGGTATGGTACACCCAGCGGTGTTTGAGATGGTCGGCTATGATACGGACCGCTATACCGGTTTTGCATTCGGCATGGGCATCGAACGTATCGCCATGCTTAAGTATGGCATTGAGGATATCAGGAAGTTCTACGAAAACGATATCAGGTTCCTTGAACAATTCTGACGAGTGACCCATGAAAGTTAGCCTGAGCTGGCTCAAGGATTATGTAACCGTCGACGTAGATGTAGTCGAGCTGGCCGAAGCTCTGACCATGAGAGGGCTGGAGGTTAGCGCCCTGCTGGACCGTTACGCGTATCTGGACCGCGTTTTAGTAGGCAGCGTCACCCATGTGGCCCCCCACCCTCACGCAGACACGCTTTCCATCTGCCAAGTGGATGCAGGCACGGGGATAAAGCCTGTGGTGTGTGGCGCTACAAACATCAAAGAAGGGGCCCGTGTGCCGATAGCACTTCCTGGGGCCAAACTCCTTTCAGGCGATACCATTGAAGCGGGAGATATTCGAGGACAACCCTCAGAGGGAATGTTGTGCTCTGAAGCTGAACTTGCCCTGGGCACGGATAGCTCCGGCGTCCTCTTGCTTCCTAGCACAGCTGAGCCGGGTTGCGGCATTGCCTCCGCTCTCGGCCTTTCAGATACCCTCATCGAGTTCGACCTGACTCCCAACCGTTCTGATTGTCTCAGTGTCATCGGCATAGCCCGCGAAGTGGCCGCGATCCTCAAGACCCCCGTGAAATACCCCGGAGTGAAGCTCCCACAAGGCGAACGGCCCATTGAGGAACTAACGTCCGTCACTATTGAAGCCTCGGATCACTGTCCTCGCTATGCAGCAAGGGTGGTCACGGGCGTTCAGATCGGGCCATCCCCCTTCTGGCTTCAAGACAGATTACATTCTGTGGGACTCCGGGCCATCAATAATGTGGTGGATGTAACCAACTTTGTCCTTATGGAGATGGGCCAACCACTCCATGCCTTTGATTTTGATCGTCTCGCCGAGCATCGGATCGTTGTAAAAACGGCTCGGGATGGCCAAATTTTCACGACCCTGGATGGTACAGAACGCCCACTCTCTGCTGACATGCTCATGATATGCGACGGCAGGGGACCAGTAGCACTAGCCGGCATCATGGGCGGGCTTGAATCAGAAATCGAAGATCACACAACAGCGGTCCTCATCGAAAGCGCTTATTTCAATCCCATCACAACCCGCCGCACAGCGAAACGTCTCGGCTTAAATACGGAATCGTCATTTCGCTTTGAGCGGGGGGTGGACCCCGTAGGTGTCAAACGCGCCCTGGATCGGGCGGCCCAGCTCATGGTCGAATTGGCAGGTGGACAGCTCGCTGAGGGGGTCATTGACGCGTATCCCCGACCCTTTGAACAGCGGGTCATAGAACTCAGCGTGAAGCGGACGAATCGGCATCTAGGTACCCAGCTGAAGCGAGATGAGGTTGGCACGTATCTGCAGTCGATAGAAGTGCACACGGAGCCACTGGATGAGGACCGGCTCAAGGTTGTGCCCCCGTCCTTTCGTGTGGATATTAGCCGGCCCGAGGACCTCATGGAAGAGGTAGCGCGTCTGAGAGGATATGATCAGCTCCCGACCACGCATCCTGTCTCTCATGCGGTGGCCAAGAAACCGGACAAGAAGCTGCGGGTGCGGGAACGACTGCGTGAGTTGCTTGCTGGCTGCGGATTTTCGGAAATCGTGACCTACAGTTTTATCGACAAGGATGCCTGTGACCAGCTCTTATTGGATGGTGACGACCGGCGCCGCCAAATGGTGTGGATTCACAATCCGCTGACAGAAGATCAAGAGGTCATGAGGACGTCCCTGCTGCCGGGACTTTTGGCAACCATGCATCGAAACAGCACCCAGCGAAGCGAGAACCTGAGAATTTTTGAACTCGGCAAGGTCTTCCTGAGGACAGGTCCGGATCAACTGCCAGAGGAAGTGGAAATGATATCGGGCCTCTGGACTGGGGCTCGTTATGGAGATACCTGGCATTTTAAGGAAACAAAAGTCGATTTCTATGATATGAAAGGGGTGGTCGAAGCTGTCTTGGCAGGTCTGAATATCACGGGGGCACGGTTTGCTCCCTTGACCGCTGACGGCGTTCCCTATATGAGGCTAGGCCATGCTGCACAGGTTCGTGCCGGCAACGAGACGCTGGGGGCGGTAGGGGCACTATCCAGACAGGTTTTGAGAAACTTTGGGCTGAAGCGTGCTGCCTATTGCTTTGACCTCAACTTTGATCGGCTTGTGGCTCATGTATCTGACGAAAAGCATGCAAAAGCCCTTTCCCGCTTTCCAGCTACCACCCGGGACATGGCCTTGATCGTCGATATCGGGTTGGAGGCCCATCGTATCCTGGACTTTATTGCAAAAATGGGCCAGGAACTGATGCGGGACGTAGAGATCTTTGACGTATATAAAGGCCCCCCGATCCCTGAGGGAAAAAAGAGCATGGCCTTGAGGTTCACCTACCAATCTTTCGAAAGGAATATTACGGATAGCGAAGTCAACAGTGTTCATGAAACCGTGACACACAACGTATTGAAACAGTTCAATGCCCAGTTGCCAGCAGATAGTGGCGGTTAGGCGCCTGGCGTCGACGAGCGCGGGTTAACCCTTGGACGATAAACGTTATCGGTATGAACAAAAGAGACCTTGTGGAGGCTATTCACGCGCAGGTGGGGTTTTCCAAAAGAGAGACCGCTGCGCTCGTTGACAAGGCCCTTGAATTAATGAAGACGGCCCTGGCCGAAGGAGACGCGGTCATGATTTCGGGTTTTGGCAAGTTTTCCGTGCGCGAAAAAAAGGCGCATAAGGGGAGAAATCCCAAAACCGGGGAGACCATGACACTGCCCCCGCGGAAGGTTGTGAGTTTCAAGGTCAGCCGGGGGCTGAAGGAGCGAATCAATGCAGCTCACAGGCTCCAAGATACCCGAAAAAAGGTATTTTAGGATCGGTGAGGTTAGCGGCTTAACCGGCATCGAGCCCTATGTGCTCCGATACTGGGAGACAGAGTTTCCAAAGATCAAACCCGCTCGGTCCCGCTCTGGGCAACGTCTTTATAAGAGGCGTGACATAGAAACAATTTTACAGATTAAAGATCTGCTGTACCAGAAGAAGTTCACCATTGCAGGAGCCAAGAAACATCTTCAGAAGCAGCGGAAGCCCTCCCCGGCTGCCGATGACGACACCCAACGCCGCATGCTTGAACACGTGAGAGCGGAGCTGCTCGCCATCCGGGACCTGCTAAGTAAGTGAGAAATTGAAGCTGAAGGCTCAAAGCTGAAAGCAAAGAACCCCGTGCTTTCGCACGGGCATCCAGGATTGGTTTTTCGTGAAGCGAATTTCCTTATCTGCGAAGCCCCGGTTCGTGTAAAAGCCGTCAGCCATCAATCTCGCGTGTTACCGAGGGAATTTCTCACTTTTGGCGTTACTTCAATTCAGTTTCAGCATTCTGGTGATCCAGCGGCACAGTGCTTTGCCATCCCTATAATCCACCAAGCCCTCCAGGTTTTCCAAGGGAATCTCAGCCCGGGCCATGGTCTTATGTCCGCCCGCATTCCCCAAGTGCCCGAGCTTTTCCCCTAACAGCTTTCCCCCATGCTTTCTAACCCCATCATTTCTCACAATAATGACCAGACGCCCTTGATACGTGCCTGACACAATAGACCAGGCAATGTCATGAATCTTCATGAAAAAGTCGGCGATCGACACACAAACGTCTGTGTTTCTTACAGGGCCGAGGTGCACGAGAATGCGCCCCCTTCGCACCTGCATCTCTTCCAGGGCCGTGCGGTAATACTTCAGAAAGTCCAGCCTCATTTCTGCCTGCTCAATCCTCTGGGCCATATGAACGTTCACGTTGCGAAAGAGAAACTGGAATGCATTGACATCTTCTACCAGAGCCTTGCGCTGAAAGTTCATCGTGTCCGTCTTGATACCGTAGAAGAGCGCTGTGGCCAGCTTTGCAGAGGGCTTAATCTTCGCTGCCCGGAGGTACTCGGTCATGATGGTGGATGTAGCACCATACTGTGGACGTATGTCCGTAAACGTGGCTTTGGCCCCGGTATCGGGATGGTGATCAATGATGATATCAAAAGCAATGCCTTGAAAACCTTCGTGGTGGCTGGGTTGGGAGTCGAGGATCGCATGGCGGGTAAACTGCCCTTGCGTAGCCGCTTTTAATGAAACCAAGTCAAGCCTGACCAATCGGATCATGGCCAGGTTGTCCGGTCGCGTAACCGTCCCAACATGGGCGATGGTGGTCCCTGAGATCTGTCGCCACAAAATCCGCTTAAGTGCCATGGCACTGGCCATGGCATCCGGGTCTGCGTTGATCAGAATCAAGAGGCGATCTTCCCGGGAAAAAAGGCCGAGGAGGCGGCGCAGTCTTTCAGAGGCAAAACTAGCCATAGAAATTATTGTGTGACACCTACAAGTGTTTGTCGGTTACGCTGTTCGTGTCAGAAACGAATCGATCCCTTTCCGCATGTCCTCTATTTGTCCGGGCTCGAACCAGCGGATGTCCGGGTCTGCCTTAAACCAGGTATACTGTCGCTTGGCATAACGGCGGGTGTCACGTTTGAAGAGGCGCACGGTTTCATCCCACCCGACGCGCCCCTCCAAATACTCTCCCATGTGGCGGTACCCGATCGAACGCATCGGCTTGAGCGTCAAGGGATAACCTTCACCCAACAGCCATCTCACTTCTTCCAATAGTCCGGCGGCCAGCATCCGGTCGACCCGCCTGTTGATGCGATCATACAAGATGTTCCGATCCAGAGTCAACCCGATCGGGAACATCCTGTAACGGGGGCCCCGAAAACCATGAGCCCTCTGGTGCTGTGAGATGGGCTGCCCTGTAACCTGATAGACCTCAAGGGCCCGTATAATCCGGTAGGTGTCGTTGGGGTGGATCCTTTCAGCAGCCACAGGATCGACCTGCTGCAGTCGCTCGTACAGCCGCTCAAGCCCCAAGGTTTCGGCTTCTTTTCGGAGTCCTTTGCGCAAGTCACTATCCCGTTCTTCCGAAGGAAAGAGTCCCCGCGTCAGCGCCTTGATGTAAAGGCCCGTGCCGCCTACCACAAAGATCGGGCGGCCTTTTTCGTGAAAATCCTTTATGACTGCGTCGGCCATGGTCTTGTAACGGGCTGCACTGAAAGGCTCATCCGGGTCCACCACATCAATGAGATGATGCCGAACGCGGGCCTGCTGCTCCTGAGACGGTTTTGCCGTGCCGATATCCATATGCCGGTATACCTGTACAGCATCCGCACTGATGATCTCAGCTCCCAGGGGTTCGGCCAGGGCAACGGCCACGTCGGTTTTCCCCACACCCGTGGGGCCCGAGATGATGATGAGGGGTGGTGCTTCTGACATGGCAGCCTCAACATATCAAAGGGATCAATTTTTTCAAGGAGGGACGGCCCTGCTGGAATCCAGGCAGCCAGGCTGTGTAACCGTGTAATATCGCACGCAATTGTGTGCCAATTGACACAGTGTTTCGGGCTTACACAGATGCTGCGCCTTAGATGCGTGCTCCTGCAGAAATAGCTGTAACATACTGAACTACAAACATAATTCCGAGCTCTCTTTCCAATAAAGAGACCACGCTACACAGATGGCACACAAATTGCCTTTCTGAACCGCGATTTCCTGTTTGCGGGTCTTGACACAGGAACCCCGGACAGGCGGACGGGGAGCTTATGGTAACCCCTGTCCAAAGGCTGCCACGCTTAAAATACGGAGTGATTCAAGTTTGTTATCTGTGGCAGTTGGGAAAGGAGGTGGTGCCAGTTCGTCTTTGTCGGGTGTGTCCCCATGTCAAAGGAGATCTCCGTGTGGACACACATCCATGAACTTGTTAACCCGAAACAGGAGAAAAGCAGATGAAGAAATTTGGAATATGTTTCGTTGCACTTACCCTGGCGGTTCTCTTGGCAGCACCGGCCATGGCCGGACCTGGCACCGTGGAAGTCACCGTGCCCGGCGACATTACCCTCAGGATGGGCGGCCAGGTCAGGATTGTCCCCACGTCCGAGGTGGATCGGGACTTCGGTCTAAGTGATGGAATGACCGACCCAGAGGAGGCCGCAGCAGCCGGGGCTCTGGGCCACCAGGTAGTCCTTTCAGGTAGCACCAGAAGCCACCTCACCGAGGCCTCAGGTGCGCAAAAGGACAACTTCATCCGGACTGAAGACCGCCTTTTTTTCAACTTTGCCAAGGACAAGGACTGGGACGTCTACATGATGCTTGAAACTGACACGATATTTCAAAGCACTGCAGCTGACCGGACCGACTTTGCCTATGGACATCAGAGCCAGACGTTCGGCATAGAGCGCCTGACTGCAAGCTTCAATCTCCCCGCGATCCATTCGCGTTTGCAGGGTGGATGGGACGCCAGGGGCGTGGACATCGGCTATGGCGGCTTTGTATACGCCGATGATGACCCTGGCCTCGGTTTGGTCGGCGGTTGCGACGGCTGGAAATGGGAGGCCTGGTGGATCAAGAAGCTGGAAGATGAATCCGGTTACCGCACAGGTACCGTTAACCCGATCGGATCACCTCTCCAAGGCAAAGATGTGGATCGCGACTTCTATTATGGCAAGTTGGGCCACCAGTTCAATCCCACCTATCTGGAGGCCTTTTATATGTGGCACCGGAACCGCTTCCAGGGGGCTGGAAAGACGGATATCGATCAACACATCGTAGGTCTCCAGGGCAAGGGCACGTACGGCATCATCAAGCCCGTCTGGGAGGTCGCTTATGCATCTGGTGATTACGAGCCTGCCTCCGCAGCAGTGCCAGAGGCCGATAT
>JBFEUB010000063.1:0-15805 GCA_041547605.1 Desulfobacteria bacterium | reverse complement strand
GCCTCCCACAGCACCTGCGAAGACTACCGGAAAATGGCATTTCTATATCAGAAGGAAATCACAACATTCTTAGGTTGTCGGCTACTGGAGATCAATAGCAGGGATTGACAGTCTCCCCCCTGCTCCTTTCCAAGGCCATCACCCCCTTGGTTAAGGGTAAGTGTACGAACAATCAGGTACTTGCGCTTCCTTTGCTTTCTTCCTTTTCTTTGACTGCCCCCTCAAACAGTTTTTGTCTTTCCGGACAATGGCACAGAGGTTAGGGTTATCAATATCTCTGCAGTTCCCGTGGTTATACAGGGGACACTCTGGATATTCTTTTGACAAAATTATCGCCCTTCCCCGTCCATAAACTGTCCCCTTAATGGACACCACTTGCCTTTAGACCGTCTTTATGTAACCGATCACTTATATCCTACCATAGTAGCGAAAAAGGCAGGGCCATTTCTGACCCTGCCGAGTTTTCATAAGATATACTGCTCGCAGGTTTTGCGGAAATGATGGCCGTATATCGCCATTGTAATTGCCAGTGGCAGCAACCCAGGGCGGCGAAAAAGCGTCCATAACAAGAGTTTCCAATACTGGAATCGCTCCTTGCCAAAGATACCCAAGCGAATGTTGGAACGAAAGAACGCCAAAAATCGCTGGAAGTCCAGTGGGGCTTTGATCTTTGGCCTCTTATACTCTCGCAGAAAAGTCTTGACGCGCTGATAGTAGTGTTTGGGCGAATAAATGTGGTGTATTATGTTGCTATATCCTCCGCGCAACAAATTAAGGTCCATGCGGGGAACTATGTTAGTTGTACCATCGGTATTTCCCGACATACGACCGAGAAGGCGGCCCTCTTTCTTCAGACGCTCGTAAAGCCTCGTGCCAGCAGGGGCCTGGAGTAGTCCGACCATGGCCGTCACGATCCCGCTTTTTTGTATGAAATCAATTTGTCGTTGGAAGATTGAACGCGTATCACTGTCAAAGCCTACAATGAACCCTCCTTGCACTTGCAACCCCGCACTATGGATGAGTTTTACGCTTTCAAACAGATCGCGCTTTTGGTTTTGCTTCTTGTTGCATTCAGCCAGACTTTGCTCGTCTGGCGTTTCGATCCCGATAAAGACAGCATCAAATCCCGCCTCGACCATCATCTCCATCAATGGCTCGTCATCTGCCAGGTTCACAGAGGCTTCCGTGTTAAACGGCATCCCTTTCTTGTCTTTGCGCCATTCAATTAATGCGGGCAACAGCTGGGTCTTCAGGTACCTTTTGTTGGTAATGAAGTTGTCATCCACAAAGAAGACCTGCCCACGCCACCCCAGGTTGTATAGGCCATCCAACTCAGCAATAATCTGCTTTGCTGTCTTGATGCGTGACTGGTGCCCGAATAACGCCGTTACATTGCAAAACTCGCAATTGAACGGGCAACCTCGGGAGAACTGTATACTCATGGAGGCATACCGTTTCACATCGAGCAACTCCCACATGGGACCCGGCGTTTTCCGTATATCGCAAAACTCGGATGTCTCGTAGACACGCCTGGCGCATCCCATTTTGAGGTCTGCCAAAAAAGGCGGAAGAGTCAGCTCTGCTTCATTCAGGATGAAATGATCCACATCCTCAAACTCCTGATACTCGCTCGTGAAGAGTGGTCCTCCGGCAACGACCTTGACGCCTGTTTCCTTACACCGGGCAATAATTCGACGTGCGGACTCTCTTTGAACGACCATGGCACTGATAAACACGCAATCAGCCCATGCCAGGTCTGTTTCAGTTAACCCCGTTACATTGATATCGACTAAGCGCCTGGACCATTCTCTGGGCAGCATGGCCGCCACTGTCAGCAGACCCAGCGGCGGGTGGACGGCTTTTTTATGGATGAATTTAAGTGCATGCTTGAAACTCCAGAATGTATCTGGAAACTCGGGGTAGATTAACAGAGCGTTCATTGGGTGTGCGTCCTTATAGCCTTTCTATTCAGTTGTCGTTGATTTAGTCTCTCTCGGATTCCGGCACGCGAACCAGTTCCTCGTGGTCAATGCCGGAAGCCAGTGCAAGAGGAGCTATGCGTTCTTCAAACACGCCCTTCTTGTCGGTGGTGTTCAGTTCAGCAATGATGGCCCCTTCTTTGAGGGTATCCGGGATTTTCACAAAATGTTCCTGCCCTGTAAAGTTACGTTATTCATGCCTGCTCAGATTCTTCTCGTTCAACATTAATCTTTCCTGCTGCTATTTCGCGCAGTGCTACGACGATATCTTCATTCTTGGGCGAGTGCACCAAAGGCTCGTCCCCTGCCCGCAGTTGTCGAACGCGCGCAGTAACAGCACGAACGACCATGAGGCGGTTCTGAATCTGCCTTAAGCAATCTTCGATGGTAATACGAGCCATGCGTCATCTCCCCAATTTGCATACCGCGTTTGCGGGGCATTCGTCCATAAACATCACCATGGACACTTATGGACACCTTATGCAAGCCATCAACAGGGAGGCATCGAAGCGCCTGGATTCGACCGTTTTTGGAGAAAATGGAGACAAACGAGTCCTTTGGAAGGTAGAGAATGGGTCTTGGCGTCCGTAAGTCTTAGATTTTATTGGCACGCCCGGCCCGACTCGAACGGGCGACCTACGGATTCGAAGTCCGGCGCTCTATCCAACTGAGCTACGGGCGCAAACGAAACCTTCGCAAATCATCCTCTTTTGTCCAATCAGCGCTGACGCTTCACTAAAGTGCCTGTGTCAGACTCAGATTCTAGTCCTCAATATACTCAAAAGTATTCCTGCGGCTTAAATCTTTGCGTTGACTCGGGGCACCTATGTCCCTTGCCCTGGCGGGCAGCCTGGCGGCCGTCCAATTCCACCGTCCAGGGGAATTGCCCTTGACCTTGAACAAAATTGAACGTTTTCCAAAGGTTTCAATAGACTGATGGGGTGAGTGAAGGGATTTGAACCCTCGACCGCCGGGGCCACAACCCGGTGCTCTGCCGACTGAGCTACACCCACCACACGAACGCATTATTCGAAAACGAAACAGCTCTTCTCAAGCCGTTGGGCGCAAACTCGCCAAATGGTTATTCGCTTCAGGATTTCTAGAAGCTAATCCTTAGTAGCATACGACACCTGCGTTTTCAAGGAGATTCCAGGTAGTGTCTAAACTTATGATTGACGGTAAAATCAATCTCTTGTATACGTTTTTGTGTTTCACAAACATCCGGTTACGCACCGTTACCGAGGCAACCTGTTGACTCCATTCTACATATTTCTTATTCGTGTTGCTATGGGCATCCTTTTTGCCATCCTAGCCACACGGCTATTTTACCCCCAGGCGGGTGTGGTGAAGGTCATAGTTGTCGCCGCTGTTCTTGTGGGTATGGCCTACATTTTTGAGGGCTATCGCAAGCGCAAGAAAGAACCATGAGGAAGAGCTGATTCTTGAAACAGATTATTTTGGGCACAGCAGGCCATATCGACCATGGCAAGACCACTCTGATCAAGGCATTGACTGGTATAGACACCGATCGCCTTAAGGAAGAAAAGCTCCGGGGTATTACCATTGAGTTAGGTTTTGCCTGGCTTGACCTTCCAAGGGGCCAACGCCTGGGTATTGTGGACGTGCCGGGGCATGAAAAATTTGTCAAGAACATGGTGGCTGGCGCCTCAGGGATAGACCTTGTCGCCTTGATTATCGCAGCCGATGAAGGAGTCATGCCGCAGACAAAGGAACACTTGGATATATGCACCCTCTTGGGCGTCAAGCACGGCCTTGTGGTCCTCACTAAAACGGACACTGTGGATGAAGAATGGTTGGAGCTGGTTACGGATGACATCCAGAAATTTCTCGAGGGGACCTTCTTAGACGGCAGTCCCATTGTCCCGGTATCTTCCTTGATCGGTCAAGGGTTGCCACAGCTTCTTGAGGCCCTGGAGGATTTATGCGAGGTCATTCCCGAACGAACCTCCAGCGGGTTATTCCGTCTTCCCGTAGATCGCGTCTTTACGATCAAAGGGTTTGGTACGGTCATTACCGGGAGTCTGGTGTCAGGAATCGTCCGGGTCGGGGAAACGGTTATGATTTATCCTTCGGGAATCCAGTCAAAGGTTCGCGGGATTCAGGTTCACGGTCAGAAAGCAGACCAAGCTATGGCAAGCATGCGAACTGCAGTAAATTTTCAGGGCATTGACAGGGCTGACGTAGCCAGGGGGGATGTCGTGGGTGGCGTGAATACCCTGATACCCAGTTACATGGTAGATGGTCTTTTGTTCTACCTTCCCTCAAATGAGAAAATTCTCAAGAACCGCACCAAAGTTCGATTCCACACCGGCACCAGCGAAATTCTTGGTTATGCTATACTCTTGGACCGCGAAGAACTGTCTGCAGGAGAAACGACTGTTGCCCAGTTCCGACTTGATGCGCCCGTGGCTGTAGTTAAGGATGATCGGTTTGTGATTAGGAGCTATTCGCCTGTCAGGACCATAGGAGGCGGCCAGATCCTGAACCCGATCCCAAGAAAGCACAAACGATTTAAAGAACCGCTTGTGACGCAGCTTAAGGGCCTCGCCGAAAGCTCCCCCAGGGAGATCATAACTTACCATGTAAAAGAAGCCGAGGTTTCGGGGCTTTCTTTTTCTGAGTTGCGGCTTATGACAAATCTTTCTGACAAGGATCTTGAAGCGCATCTTCAACATCTTCTTTCCCAAAAGGCCATCATCCAGACAGATCGGGAAAAGCGCACGTTTATCCATGGCTCTGTTTTTGAGGAGCTCCGTCAAAAAGCCATAAAGACCGTGGAAAGCTATCACAAGCGCCATCCGCTGAAACCGGGGATTTCCAAACAGGAATTAATGTCCACACTGGCCCTTTGGATGAGTAGTAAGCTGTTTAATCTCTTGGTTCAGGATCTGACCAAGAACAACACCGTGATACAGGAAAAAGACATAATACACCTTCCCGAGCACAAGGTGGCCTTGGGGGCCGATCAAAAAGATGTTAGACAAAGGATTGAACAGGCATACCTCCAGAGTGGTCTTCAGCCGCCCTATTTCAGAGATCTGGTGACATCTTTGGGACAGAATTCGGCCCATACAAAGGAAATTTTGATGCACATGCTGGAAGAGGGAACCCTGGTCAAGGTCAAGGAGGATCTCTATTTTCATAGGCGGGTTATAGAGGATTTGAAAGCTGGGCTGGTATCCTATTTGATGGAGAATAGAGAAATTACGACACCGCAGTTCAAGGAGATGACAGGGGTATCACGCAAGTATACGATCCCACTTATCGAGTATTTTGATGCCACAAAGATCACTATTCGGGTTGGAGATATCCGGAGATTACGAGAGGGTTAGCATGACGTATCAACAGTTTCTTGCCGTAAGAGTAGTTGGGGGGATTGTCCTCGCCTTGATCGTGCTGTGGGGACTTTGGGTCGTTTTTGGCACGTTCGAGAAAGAAGAGCCATCGCATGTTGTACAGCTTGAAGAGGGTGAAGCACTTCATGGGGTCGAAGAGCATGGACCACTGCCCGGGGTTGAAGAGGCCGAGGTTCCAGAACATCCCCGGACTTTACCCTCAACTCACGAGGCCGGCCATGAGGCGCCTCTTGCGGTTCCAGAGGCTACGACAGCGCATGAGGCTAAGGTCACAGGCGTTGCGTTCGTGGAGGCGACGATTTCCGCAATGAGCTATGAACTCAATGAGCGGTTTTGGGGGTGGCGCCGTAATGACATTTTGCGATTTACTGACAATGTGGAAAATATCCAGCTTGGCGTCCTCGAGGTGGTTCGCCGGGCCAGTGTGACCTTAGCGGAGAGGATTTCGCGGCACGGGCCCACAGATGTTCTTGACAAGAACCTGGAAAACGCCATGAACTGGTTCATGATAAAGCCAGACCAATATTGGCTGCCCTCGCCAGAGGACAGGTACCGCGACGGTCTTAAAGAGTTGCAAGCCTATGCCCAAAAGCTTGAAAAGGCGGAAGCACGTTTTTACACGCGAGCCGACAACTTGATTCCGCTCCTTGTTAGCTTCACAGAACTGCTGGGTAGTTGTGATGAAAACCTGGTTAAGACCAAGGAAGAAGACGGATCACCGGTCAACTGGTCCAAGGTTGATGATTACTTCTATTATGCCAAGGGGGTAGCAACGGCGATGGGGAAGATATTGCATGCCGTGGAGGGGGACTTTTCAGAGATCCTAAAAACGCGCCACGGACAGGACCTCCTTGAACATGCAGTCCATGCCTGTCATATAGCCGCCGATCTGGACCCCTGGTTTATTACAGATGCCTCCTTGGATGGAATTCTGGCCAACCATCGGGCCAATATGGCCGCACCCATCAGTCATGCGCGGTATTACCTTGACGTCTTGGCAAAGACTTTATCTACCTGATGATCCACCCTGCCCCCCGCTTTTTCGTTGCTGCTTGGCATCCAAGACCGTTCGGCTATCCCCCTGCCAACCTCTTAAAGTATCCAACCTTTTCCCAGGAAAATGGCTCTTTCTGACACGGGAAGATCGAATTGTTATGAAAGATTGGGTCAGCCTCCAGATCGTAGCGAGATGACCTGACAGCAGCAGGCCAAAGCTCGGTGTGGGGAATAGGTGAGTATTGAGCCAAGACAGGCTTTATACCACGGGCCGTCACCATGTTGATGGACACCTCGAGCTGGGTAAGGTCTTGTCCTGGCAGGCCGAATAGAAGATAGGCCCCCAAGGTTTGGCCATTGAAGCCGGCCCCCTTCAGGTGGTCAACAACCTGCTCAAATTCATCAGGGCCCACCTTGGTGTCCATGACATAGCGCCCGTCAAAGAAAGCTGTCTCCAGCCCAAGCCGGATGGTATGGAAGCCCGCACGAAACAGCAACCGTGCCACCTTCCTTGACAGAGGTCTAATGTGGAGTGCATTGGGTGTGTGGAAACGCACTTCGAGGCCCCGGTTAAGGACCCCTTCAAGGATCGGTATGATGTGTTGTTCCGCATCAATCAGCAGGGCATCGTCATAAAAGACGAAGTCTAGTACGGAATGCCTGTCATGCCAGTAAGCGATTTCCTCCACCACATGCTCAGGTGACCTGCGCCTGAGCTCAGGGTTCAGAAACCCAGATGCGCAATAGGTGCATCGGAAAGGGCAGCCGCGCCCGGTCAAAATTGGGACGTAGGGTATGGCGTGTTGCAGGTCAAAAGCTGGGTAGGGGTAGGCATCCAAGTCGTCAGTCGGAACCCGGCTACCCCCGGTAAACCCGGTTAGGCCGTCAATCAAGTGGACGACAGTGGCTTCGCTTTCCCCAGGAATTACCTCGTCTGCACCGGCATGCTGCAAAGCGTGTTCATAGCAAAGGGAAACGTAGATTCCGCCGAACACAACGGGCACCTCGGGTAACATCTCGCGAACCACCTCTATCAGGGCAACCGCTCCGGGATACCAGTAGGTCATCAAGGAGGTCACAAGTACCACGTGCGGCGTCGGGCTGTGACTGATGGCTTTTCGCAGCAAACTTTCCGGTATGCCGTATCTGCAATAATGTCTGGGCACGTCGCTCAGCTTTTCCGGCTTTGGGATCCGCCTCTTTATGTAGTGCCCCTTCCCGAACCCGCCGCTTTTTCTGGTTTGTGGCAGTTCGGGATGAAACCGGTCCAAGCAGTCGACAATGCGCACTCGGTACCCGTGCACCCTCAAGATACTGGCAATGGTAAGGAGCCCGATCGGCCTGGCCCAAAAATCATAGGCCGCAAAATCATCGATCCAAGGGTTGATCAGAAGGATAAGAGGCGCGTCTGCTCCCATAATCTAACCACACACGGTCACGGTAAGAAAGGAAAGTTGGCAAATGTTTAAGGGAAGTATTTCATGGAGGTTTTTTTCAACTCATCACGGCTGAAAAGGAGAGTATAGTCCTTGACTGAAGTCAGCGTGGCCATGGCCTCGGCCATCTTATAGCAGTCCTCCTCTGTCTTTGCGTGTATCATGGTGTACAGATTGTAGGGCCAATCCGTGGCTGGGTTTCGTCGATAGCAATGAGAGACCCCTTCAAAGGCGGCCATTATTCCTCCGACGTCATCTATCCGATCTTCATCAACCTGCCAGGCCACCATTGCATTGGCCTCATATCCTGAAATCTGATGGCGGATCGTGACACCGAAGCGGCGAACTGTGCCGTTCCGATGAAGTCTTCGCACAGTTTCCAGGACAACGTCTTCGTCAACACCGACCTTTCTGGCAATCTCCAAAAACGGGCGTTTTGTCACAGGGATATCTGCCTGAATCAACGCCATGATCTTTTTTTCGAGGGCGGTCAGGGCGGCATCAGGCTCAACGAGTTTTGACGACTTTTCTTTATCGGGCATAATTGCGCCTTGGATATCAGGTATTCATCCGATATCATATAGAAGCGCCTAAAGCAACAACCTACGCATATGCAATCATATTCCCTCTTGGGTTTACAAGTGACCATAAATAAAGGAGGCGTGGCCATGAAGATGATCGGCGTCATCGGGGCAGGAATCTGTAACGACGAGACCTACGAGTTGGCACGAAGGGTCGGAGTTGGCATAGCTAAGATGGGAGCTACCCTGATATGTGGGGGGTTGGGCGGGGTCATGGAAGGGGCCTGTCGCGGCGCCCATGAGGCGGGAGGACAGAGTGTTGGTATTCTTCCTGGGCCCGAAAAGGCGCAAGCCAACGCCTATATAGACATTCCCGTTGTAACCGACTTGGGACATGCTCGTAATGTATTAATCGTAAGAAGTTCAGATCTTCTCATAGCAATCTCCGGTGGATACGGTACCCTGTCTGAAATAAGTATTGCCCTGAAAATAGGGAAACCGGTTCTGGGGATTTCCACATGGCCCGACATCGCAGGCGTGCAGTATATGGCCACAGTTGAGGAAGCATTGAATGCTGCTGCGGAATTCGTCTAGGAGGAAGCAATCTGCGGCGCCAGTTCTTGGACGGCTTCTACAACGGTTTCAAGATCGCATGTAAGGGGTGCTCGGTTGCGGACAACTATCTGGCCATCAATGATCACATCCCGGACATCGCTCCCGCTGGCTGTGTAAACAAGATGAGAAACTGGGTCATAGAGCGGGGTCAGATGAGGTTTGTGGGTGTCGATAATGATTAGGTCCGCCCTCTTGTCCACTTCAAGCGACCCGATATGTTCCCCCAGGCCAATAGCCTCTGCACCTATTCTGGTGGCCAAGGTTAGTGTCTCCTTGGCATTCAGGACCGTAGGGTCAAGCCTCTTTACCTTGTGGAGTTTAGCCGTTGTATCCATCTCCCTGAACATATCCAGATTGTTGTTGCTCGCAGGGCCATCTGTTCCGATTCCCACGGCAAGACTTTTTTCCAGAAACTCAGGGACCGGGGCTACGCCCGAGGCAAGTTTCATCTCGCTTTCCGTCGCAACCGAGACGCCCACGCGACGATGGGCCATACACGCTATGTCTGCGTCACTCACCCAAATGGCATGAACAACAAGGGTCTCTTCGTTTAACACCCCAATCCGGTCAAGGTATTGAACCGGGCTCACACCATGCGTTTGTTTGATGTCGTGCAACTCACCTTGCGTCTCTGCCACATGAATTTGCAAGAGAGAACCTACTTCATCCGCAACTTTGCGGGCCTTCTTGAGGGTCTCCTCAGAGCAGGTGTACGGGGAATGACAAAACAGACCGGGGGTAATCAGCGAGGTCTTTCCGTGCCACGTTTTGATGAATCGCACAGCTTCCGTTACATTGTTCTTGGGGTCTGGGACCCCTGGGGCTGGAAAGTCTATGATTCCCTGTGCAAGGATAGCCCGGATGCCGGCTTCCTGTACAGCTTCGGCCACGGCATCCTCAAAGAAATATCCGTCACAGCACGTGGTGGTCCCGGACAAGAGCATCTCCGCACACGAAAGCAGGGCACCTGCATATACGCTTTCAGGATTCAACCACCGGGCTTCAGCCTTGAATATGTAGTCGTTTAACCAGTTTCTTAGAGGGAGATCATCGGCCAAGCCCCGAAATAAGGACATGGCCGCATGGGTGTGGGAGTTGATCAGCCCGGGCATAATGATACCACCGCAGGCGTCAATCACATGGCGTGCTTCGGGGGGCGGTTCATTGGCCGCTGCTGCTTCAATGCGCTTAAGGCTGCCATCGGCTATGCACACTAGACCCCTGTCGAAAACATCAAAGTCCGCGTTGATCGTCAAGACCGTGCCGTTATGGACCACAATATCGTAAGATGTTTCTTTCATCATCCTATGCAATATCTTGTGCAATCCGGTTTACAGATGCTATCACTTCATCCACATCGAGCGCCGTGAACGCCCGCTGTTCCATGAGCACCCGGCCGTTCACAATAGCTGTGACCACGTCGCTGCCGGTCACCGCATAGACAAGATGAGAGTAAACATTGTACATCGGGATCAGGTGCGGACGGGTAATGTCGATTATGATGATATCGCCTTTCTTGCCCGTTTCCAGGGAACCAATAGTGTCGCCTAACCCCAACACTTTGGCCCCATCAATAGTTGCCATCCTCACCACAGTCCGGGCATCCATGACCGTAGGATCAAGGGCATGCACTTTGTGAAGCTTGGCTGCGGAGTCCATCTCCTGAAACATATCCAGATTGTTATTACTGGCACATCCGTCAGTCCCAATCCCCACAGTCACACCACGTTTAAGGAGCTCCGGAATCGGGGCAATGCCTGAAGCAAGCTTCATATTGCTCTCCGGGTTGTGGGCCACCTTGACGTCATAGTCGGTCATGAGTGTCATGTCTTCTTCAGACAGTACGACGCAATGATCGGCAATAAGGCTTGAGCTCAGAAAGCCAATGTCTGCCAAATGGGTCACGGGGGTTCGACCATATTTCTCCCTGATCTCAGCCACCTCTCGCTCTGTTTCTGCAAGGTGGATGACCATGGGCACCCCGTTTCTTTCAGCAATGGCCCTGGCTTTTTGCAGTAACTCCGGGGAGCAGACATAGGGCGAATGGGGCTCCACTGCAATGGTAATAAGGGAATCATCTCGCCACATTTGAATCAGCTCTTCTGAGTACTTTAAGCCCTCCTCCACGGGACCGTAATTCGGGGAGGGGAAATCGTAGATCACCTCGCCCACCACAGCGCGTATCCCGACCTCTTTCGCAGCCCGTGCTACAGCCTCTTCAAAAAGATACATGTCGCAGAAAGTGGTCGTCCCAGAGAGGATCATCTCAGAACAAGCAAGGCGTGTCCCATGATAAACAATATCAGGGGTCAGCCTGGCCTCAGCAGGAAAGATGTAATCATTCAGCCACGTCATGAGAGGCAGATCGTCGGCCAGCCCGCGAAAACAGGTCATGGCAGCATGGGTATGGGCATTTACCAAACCCGGCATGATGATTCCGCCTCGTGCATCAATGGTTTGTGCAGCTTGGTACGAAGCGGTCAAAGCATCTTCTTTACCCACGTCAACAATGCGATCTGCGGACACTGCCACGGCCCCTCTTTCAATGAGCGTGTCCTGAGAGTCCATGGTGAGAACCCATCCATTCTTGACCAAAATGTCGATCGATTCCATTTGTGACACCAATGCGTTCCGGCATCTTAGGCTGGTAGTTTTTCTAAAACCCCCCTGATAATCGCTTGCAGGCGAGGTGCGGTTTGCTCGGCAGCAGCAATGATATCCTCCACCCGGGCAGGCTTGAAATGATCTGGAAGGTTCATGTTCGTAATCACTGAAACCCCAAGGATTGCCATCCCTCCGTGGACCGCTGCAATCACTTCAGGGATTGTGGAAAGTCCCACGGCGTCGATTCCAATGGTTTTCAGGAACCGAATTTCAGCACCAGTCTCAAGCGATGGACCGGCGAGCCCCACATAGACGCCTTTCTGAACCCGGATACCATTTTTAAGGGCAACCTCTTCGGCAAGCTTTACCAGACTGGGGTCATAAACCTGCGACATGTCAGGAAACCGAGGGCCCCACTCATCCACATTCGGTCCGATAAGGGGATTATTGCCTGTAAGGTTAATGTGGTCTGTCATGACCATAATGTCACCGACACTAAAGAGGGGATTAATTCCGCCTGCTGCATTGGACAGTATAAGGGTTTCAATGCCTAGCAACTGCATAACCCTCACAGGGAGGGTGATTTGTTGCATGCTATATCCCTCGTAGTAGTGAAACCGCCCCTGCATGGCGATGACCGCTTTCCCTGCTATGTTGCCACACAACAGGCGTCCATGATGCGTTGGGACGGTGGAAACTGCAAAGTGGGGTATGTCTTTGTAGTCTATCGATGTGACCTCATCCATGCCATCGGCGCAGTCACCGAGGCCCGTGCCGATTTGTAGCCCAATGCGCGGGCGATGTGGCATATTACGTCGAACAAACTCGGTAGCCTCAAGGACTTTATTTCTAAAGGATTGCATGATAATATACCTTTCTGTAAGAAAATCAGAGCGTACCTTAGAACGGATAATCAGAATCAGTCAAACAGAAATTTATTGGTTGACGGGGCGCTTGGTCCCTCGGCGAACGATAACGGTCAGGTTATTGAGACCAAGTCTTGAGGACGAGCAAATATGGGCGATGTGCTGACGAGAACCGGTGTGGTAAAAGCGGTCCAGGGTCGTATGGCATTGGTAACGACTCGGATGGAACCCGAATGTGAAGGCTGCAAGGCCAAGGATGCCTGTTTCAGCCTTGGAGGCGGTGGCGCCAATACACAGGTCAAGGCCCGCAACACTGCCGGTGCAGAGGTAGGGGATATTGTAACCATAAGTATCAAAGGCTCATCATTAGTGAAGGTATCTTTTCTGGTTTACATGTTACCCATAATTGCTCTAATAGGAGGGATAGTCATTGGATATTGGTTGTCCAGGCTGATTCCGGTTGACGAGAATATACTTGTTGCCCTCTTTGGCTTGCTTGCGTTTTCGGGCGTATTTGTATGGTTGAAGAAAAAGGGGGATAGGCTTTCGGACAGGCGAGAGTTTATTCCCGAAATCATATCAAGGCAAACCCCCAAACAGCAGGTTCTGCCAGCAGACCTGGCCTGCCCTGTGAAGTGACTCACCCTTTCTTTACAGACTGGCCCGCCTCAGCCTTCTCACGCCCAAAAGGGCAGACTTTGATGCAGATACCGCAGATCGGAGCGCCCACATTAGGCAGTTCTGAAAACTCACCCGCAAGTTTTTCCGCACACCGCGAAAGATGGATGGCCCTGCCTCGGGTCTTGTAACGGTCTTTCGTGCATATACCCTTGATAGCTCCAACCGGACAAGCATCGCGGCAGGCCATACACTTCCCGCACCGATTCTTTATAGGCCTGTTTATCTTTAAAGGGGCGTCGGTGAGGACTGTTACGAGGCGAACCCGGGGGCCGTAGCTGGCGTTGACCAAAAGCAAACTTTTCCCTTGCCATCCCAGTCCGGCCATCCGGCCCACCGCTTTATGGGAAATAGCCCCATACCAGTTTTTCCAATCCAGAACCTGCGACGCTGGAATCGGCAGGCTATGAAAACCGTCATTCTGAAGGATGTTGGCCGTATGAAAAGCAATTGCGTCGAGGATACGATTAGCGGTTTGGTAAACAGCGGCGTACAGTGCAGTGGGGCGATCAAGGATTTGTTCAAATACGGAGGCCGGTAGCCTTACACCAATGGAAATCGCCCGGCGAAACGGATCTAGAAGCGTAGGTGGGGTCACTTTGTGCTGTTTCAAAGGCTCAATGTCCGCCACACCAACCAGGTCCGCGCCTAATGCAACGACTCTGCCTCTTATTTTCTCGGTGTAGTCATCCATAAATGCTTTTGCTTTTCATACGTTGTCAGCCAACGGAGAGATGATCGCCAAGGGATAAGACACCTTTTGGATCAAGTGAACCGCGACAGCGGTGGCATTCCCTTCAGGTTGCCTTGTTCAATCCTCCTTTTAAGGTCTCCCAAGCGAAATTAAAGAGGGCCATCCGCAACATGCTGCAATATAGTGGGCAGGGCTTAACATGTCAAGGCATGAAGTTTCACAACATATTGTGATTCAAAGCAATCTGGGCACATAAAGGTTCTTGAAGCAGGCCGGTCAGAACGGACTCGGTAAAGGGTTTTCAAACCGCCCCTTATTTGTTGGATCAGCCCCGTTTGGTATGCGTTTGGGATGGAGGTTTACCTGGCCAAGCCGTTGAGGAGGATGTTGGAATAAGCAAGGCCGGACTAATGGTAACCCTGCTCCGGTCTTTAAGAACGGCTTGCAGGTTTAGTTCTTAGGCCTACGCCTCACCTACGATGCGTTCTTGGATGAATTGTTCCAGCAGTGCTTTCTGGTGGTCCGTCAGTGCCTCAAATTGCACGCCGCACCGCCTTATGGTGAACGAACAGTAAGGTTTTCCGTTAACCACTTCGAAATCGGTAATGGTTTTTACCGGAACCTTACTTAAGTGAAAAAACTCACCGATCATAAATATGTCTATGTACGCTCCGTTTGGGGGTTTTTCCTTGTCTACGTAACGAAACGCCAGCCCGCCTGTGCTCATGTCTACAACTGAACCCATTTTGGTATAACCTGGCCTCAGAACAGCAAATACACCTTTTGGCGCCTGGAATCGCTTGTTTTTCCTTCGTTCAATTATCTGTTTGCTACGGGTCATAGAAGAACTCCCTATTTCAGTTTACGATATACTATGCCATGGTTCTCGTTCGAGGCAATTGGGGAAAATACTTGTTTTATTGTGGGGAAATACTGACGGAAAATGAACATTCTCAGCAAAAAAACGGGTAAGACGCAAACGGAAAGGGTATTGATGTGAACGAGTTATTCGTCAGGCTAGTGGTTAAAGGGAGTGCTTTGAAGCGAATATGACCTGCATGAAAAAGAAACATTGTCCCTGGCAAGCTTCAGAAATAGGAGCAGCCCCTCTTGCAGTCCTTGTCTACGCATGCATTCCAAAGAGGGGCATCTTGTCTTTCCGCTCGGGACCACGTTGTCAGCCAGCCGTATGAAAACCTACAAAGCCGTGTTTTTATCGCCCCCAATCGGACATGATTGTTTGTTATTCCGTCATTCGTTTCATCACATAATTTTATTATCCCGGTTTATATCAAAAGGTTAAGGGAGCTGTTTGTTTTTGGCATGCCTTGTGCCATTTTTCTAATTGCACGCTATTCTTCAACCTTTATCACCGATTGGAAGATTTCATGGGAGAGCTTGGACGTCAGCCTTCACCTAAGCCAATAAATTCATCACATAAGACAAGGAAGCGTGTCACAATGGCTTTAAAGGGACTGGACAAAGATACGATGTGAGCCCTCAAGAGGTCATACAGTCTGCTATTCTATGATCTCATGCGCGTTCTGATGCACGCAAATACAAGAAGGCAACGCACCGAAATCCTGCACTCATAGGGGATGCGAGAGAAGACTTGCTGAATACTCTGAACGGAAGGCAATTCGGTGTCACATGTGAGATTTCTGATATCCAGTATAATCCTTGGTCAGACAAACCGCACTGATCAGTGCACCGCGCGGTCAGATTGAAATATACGTGAGCTGCTACTCCCCTTGATTCCAAACAGATTGACCGGCATGCTCCCCGGACACGTAGTGCTGCCGCCGGGCAGAACCCTCGCCCGGGAGGGCGGGGAGGCTTCACATTGTGGATCCATGAGAACGTACTTGTTCTTAGGGCTAAAAATCTTAGAAATATTGCGTTAGACTGATTGTCAAAAATATGTTCCGTTTGCTCGCAAGTCGTTGATGATTGAAAATATTATTTGGCGAACGACATTGTGCAATTTTGGAGAAGATTTTTGAATGTGACTGGCGTTTAAAATTGCAAGCTGTCTGAGG
>JBFEUB010000062.1:0-15931 GCA_041547605.1 Desulfobacteria bacterium | reverse complement strand
TATCCAGCGGGAGCAAGGGAAACGCCATCTACATTTCTGATGGAAAATCCTCTATTCTGGTAGACGCAGGGCTGTCCGCGGTCGAAATTGAACGTCGCCTGCGCTCCAGAGGGCTTGATCCAAAATACTTGGATGCGATTGTTGTATCTCACGAACATGCTGATCACATTCAGGGCGTAGGTCCCCTTTCAAGACGTTATCAGCTGCCGGTTCATATTAATGAACTGACCCTCGCCGCCTCCGAGGCTCAACTTGGGGCCGTGCATGAGACCATAAAGTTCCATCCTGGTAAGACCTTCTGGATAGGGGATCTTTGTCTTCACCCTTTTTCGGTTTCCCATGATGCATCAGATTCAGTAGGTTTTACGGTTCGGAATGATACTACAAAGATAGGCATTGTGACCGATTTGGGCATGGCAACCCAGTTGGTCTGCCACCACTTGAAAGGGTGCAGACTTATCGTCTTGGAGGCAAACCACGATCTGCGGATGCTGGAGGAGGGGCCGTACCCATGGCACGTAAAACAGCGGATTCAGAGCCGGCTGGGACACCTTTCAAACGAGGAATGTCGTGATCTTTTGGGACAGGTGTCTCACAGCGGGCTTCGGCATGTTATCTTGGCGCACATCAGCGAAACGAACAACAAGCC
Source organism: Desulfobacteria bacterium (assembly GCA_041547605.1). Taxonomy (GTDB): domain Bacteria; phylum Desulfobacterota; class Desulfobacteria; order Desulfobacterales. The sequence goes on along the minus strand of JBFEUB010000062.1, from coordinate 15,282 downwards.
AGCCAAAGCCCTGTGTGTGGCGGGAGAAGCTGTGCCGTACAATCGGACACAGTTGCGTGTTGCTTCCCAGGACGTGGCAGGAGAGTTGATCAATCTGGAAGACGGCTAAATCTTGACGAGCTCATAAGCTCTGGTTCCGAGCCCGATAGCCTCGGCATATTCTAACTGGATTTCCCAGTCAACCTTCGGATAGAGTGCTCGGAACTTGTCCTTCCCGGGTCTGAAATTCTTCGTGAGGCAGGAGGTCCTGAGCCCTTCGGCGTTATTCACCAGGTCGGCCGAGGCCTGGTCGATAGCCACCGGATCGGTGGATGCCACGATCCCGATATCCGGCACAATAGGGGCATCACTGTGGGGATAGCAGTCACAGGCAGGCGATACCTGGGTAATGAAATTAAGAAAAGTGGCCGAGTCCTTTTTCCCTTTTAACACCCCGGCGGTATATTCGACCATATTCTCCAAGAAAACCAGAATAGCCTGGTCCCACTGAATCTGGATGGCTTGATTCGGGCAGACGATGATGCACTCACCGCACCCCACACACTTTTTTCGGTCGATTTTCGCCCTTTCATTAACCAGAGAGATCGCGTTCTGAGCACAATATTCCACACATTCACCGCATCCCTCGCATTTCTTCCGGCTTACCTTGGGGGAGACTGTGGAATGTTGGGCCAATTTTCCTTTTCGAGAGGCACACCCCATGCCAAGATTCTTGATCGTTCCGCCAAAGCCTGAAAGCTCGTGGCCCTTAAAATGGGCCACACTCACGATGGCATCGGCGCGGACAATCTCAGATCCGATATAGACTCTCTTGAATCGTTTCAAGTTCACCGTGACCGCTGTTTCATTGCCGCCCCGAAGCCCGTCTGCGATGATCAGGGGGGCGTCGACCACAGCATAGGTAAAACCATTCAGAATGGCGGTCTTCAAATGAGCAACCGAGTCACTCCGGGTCCCCACATAGAGGGTATTGGCATCGGTCAGAAAGGGGCTTCCCCCTGCTTCTTTTATGAAATCTACAATCTTGCGGACAAAAACAGGCCGTACGTAGGAGGTATTTCCTGCCTCCCCGAAATGGAGCTTAATGGCTACAAAGTCCCGTTTCTTAATCCTCTCGGGGAGGCCCACTGTCTCGAGAAGATGCTTGACCTTGTCTGCGAGATTGACGCTCGGCTTTGCCCTAAGATCTGCAAAGTAGACAGGACTTTTCATCGTCTTTTCCTAACCATGTTTGTCAACGGGAGCATCCCGCCCACAACTTTAGGTACTTTAGGCATTTTAGCCTACTTTAGGCACTCTTTTGTCATTTGTCTTCTTCTAACCGCTGAAGAATTTGTTCCGCTGCCTTTTTCCCGGAAAGAAGCATCCCGCCGAAGATGGGTCCCATCCGAAAAGAGCCAAACGTGGCGTTGGCGGCCATGCCAGCCACATATACGCCCGGAAAGGCTTCACGGGTATTTTCAAGGGTTGAATGTTCCGCCACTTCGGCCCATAGAGACTTTTCACCCATGACCTTGCCTGTTTCGGTTAAAAGCCTTGATCCGGATTTTCTGACGATGATGTGCATCAATTCAACGGCATGCCCCGTAGCGTCAATCGTATAGCGGGCCCGCACCGTTAAAGGATCTACATGGAGTTCAGCCATTTCAACGGCCGTCCAGTTGATTACGAGACCAACTACCCTGGCCGACTCCGGACCATCTGCCTGCCGGATCATGACATCCTCCACACTCATGAGGTTGAAGACTTTTGCCCCTGCTTGGCATGATTTGGAGGCTAAGGTCGTGATAGCCTCTACGGCATCTGCCGTATAGTATCCAGCTTGATAGGCCTTGGTGGATATTCCAAGCTCATCAAGGACCGCTTTCGCTTCATCCTGCACCACAATCTCATTGAACATCATGCCGCCACCCCACATTCCGCCTCCAACGCTTAGCTTGCGCTCAAAAACCGCCACCTTCCTTCCGTTCTTGGCCAGATAATAGGCTGCTATCAACCCAGAAGGCCCTCCGCCCACGACGGCAACATCAAGGTCGAGGTGATCGGTCCATTTTGTTGTAAAGCGGTCTATGATTGCCTTGGTCACGATCTGTTCGTCTAGTTTCATGGTTTGACCTTTCGAATTAATGGTTGTTTCACAAAAAAAAGCCAACTTCAAAACGAGAAATTGGCAACGTTCTTGGTGAGATAATGGTGGAACCAATAATTTTTTTAGCAACTGAGATCTTGAAAGTCAAGAATTTTGTTCCCCTCAGGGGCTTGAGGATCAAACCCCGTTCAGCCCAGAGTTTCACAAACACGGATGCACGTCCACCTTTTATTGTGAAACTTCAACGTCACCTTTACGATGTGTAAAGAATACTGACGGGCAGCCTTGTTCACCTGAAGGGCGACTGTCCGGTATATTTTAAGAATTTTTATTGGTTCTGATTGCTTACCGGAATTTTCGCGTCTCACTTGTGCTGGCATGTCTATTGCTCCCTAAGAGCTCCAAAATTCTTGCCGGTTGTCGAGGCAACGTAGACCTCATGCAGCGGTTGCAAAGATCCCGGTGAAGCCGCACAACTGTCGGCCTTAAGGCTTACCTGGATTCTTGGACACGAAGGTTGTTGAAACGGTCACAGGGACAATCTCGTGCGAGGAATACGCGCAATATATCCTTGTTTTCCCTTTTTTGCTGGCATCTTGTCCTTGACAAAACGAGCATTTTGTACTAAATAGAGCACTCTCTTTTTTGACCCTTGCGTGTTCTAAAATGCCTGTTGTTCGGCCACCTTCCGTTCAATGGGTGTCGCGGGCCAAGCTGAACCAAACCGACTTGATTGGTTTTTTTGAAACCGGTGCCTTGCACCCGTTACAACCGCAACGATTAACGCACTAGCGTGCATTTGCCTTTTCCCACAATGCGGGAAAAGGCAAGCCACCTTTGCAGGTGGTCGTTGACTCCTGCTATTAGAGCAAGTCTCAATAAATATACCCCATCATAGAAAGGAGGAGAGGCCAAGATACCCAGAGCACGTAGTTTTCTCTAAAGTTAGAACGGCCTAAGCTTTATGGTAATTGTCAGTTTGATAGAGAAAGGAGAGTGGACATGGCTGAAATAGGACATGGTGGCAAAGAAATCGTTGAGAGGATTATGGAGCCTGCAGAGGCTGCCGAAAAGATCAAGGGGCTCACTGCGATTCCCATTCGGAGCCAGCTTGCAAACGAGGTGATAGGCATTACCTACGGCTTTTTCTCCCCCTTGCAAGGATTCATGGGCAAGGCGGATGTGGATTCCGTTTGCAAGAATATGACGCTGGCCGACGGGACTGTGTGGAGTATACCGATCCTTCTTGACCTCTCTGACGCTGAAATTTCCGAGTACGGAGTCAAGGAAGGAGTTACAGTTCTTCTAACTTACCAAGACAACCCGATGGCAATCCTTGAGGTGGAAGAGATATTCGAATACGACAAAAAAGCGATGTGTCAGGCCGTGCTTGGCACCGACGAAGAAAAACACCCGGGTTGCGCCAGGACCTATGAGTACAAGGACAAGTTCGTTGGTGGTAAGCTAACCCTTGTTAATAGGCCGAAGATCAACGCTCCATTTGAGCCGTACTTCATCCCACCCTTGGAAATGAGGAAGAGATTCAAGGAAAAGGGCTGGGAGAGGATTGTGGCCCATCAGACCAGAAACGTGCCTCATACAGGACATGAATGGCTGTGCAAAGGAGCCTGGTTCCAATCATACGCAGAATTGCCCATTGAAAAGCCATTGGTCGGCGTGCTGATCAACGCCATTATTGGGTCCAAGCGAAAAGGAGATTACATCGATGAGGCGATCATCCTGACTCATGACGAGTTGAGAAAGTCAGGGTATTTTGGAGATCACAACCATTTGACCTCTCTGACCTTCTGGGATATGCGCTACGCTGGCCCTAAGGAAGCCATATTCCATTCCATGCTGAGGACCAATCTTGGCCTCACCCATCACATGTTTGGCAGGGACCACGCAGGGGTTGGCGACTACTACGGCACCTATGAGGCTCACCATCTGCTGGCTGGCGTACAGGATAAGCTGAGCGTTACGCCTGTGTACTCCATGAACTGGCTGTATTGTCCCCATTGTGGAGAGATCACATCCGAGGGCCTATGCGATCACAAGGACGAGCAGCAAAAGTTCAGCGGCACCCTCATTCGTAGTATCGTCATGGATGGCGTCAAGCCGCCGCGCTTGATATTCAGACCGGAGGTCTTTGATCTAGTTATGGAGTGTGCCGAAAAATATGGTTTTGGCTCTCCGTTTGTTACAGACGAATATCTTGAAAAGAGGACTCCTGTGTTCTCGATTCTGCCAATGAGTGCATAAGAGGAGGTGACATTATGGCCGAGAAATACCCCATCAATCTCTGGGTGAATGAAGAAAGATATGAAAAGTTGCAAAAAGCTGGCCTGGCCGAGATGTGTGAGGAGATGCTGGCCGGTATGAAGGTGATAAGGGTTTATGCAGATGATAATCAAAAGGACAAGATACTCCAGGTGTTTCCCACGGCAAAATTCGATGCCTCAACAACCAAGAGTATTGAGCTCCTTCCGAAAGCTGTAAAAGACAAGATATTTGATAAGGTTATTGAAAAACAGACCATCGACATGATGGACGATTTCCTATCCGCCTATTAGTCCCATAAGATCTTTGACGCTTCGGAAAAGGGAATGAAAAAAAGGGAGAGACTGTCTCAGTCTCTCCCTTTTTCATTTTTCAAACACACCCCTTAGGCTGTCTTGTAAGCCAGCCCAGGGGGCGTCATGATGGATATTTTCTTACCTTTTGCGGTTTAAGGCCTCCTTTCTCAGCACGGTTCTCTCCCTGCATAGCGAGAATAAGCCATGCCAAGCGTTCGGTACACGAGATGGGCAAGCTTCGAAAACGGCAGATAGGCAAAGAGACAGAACACAAATACCAAATGCACAAAATACACCCAATAGGCAACGGGTGATAAATGGAGTAATCTGGTAAACCAGGAAAGCAGTCCAGTGGCAGCCAGGCCAAGCACCAGAACAATCAAAGACCAGTCAAAGTATCTCCCCTTGCCGATATTCTCCCCCCTGTCTTTGAGCCTGTTTGACATCATCAACAGCCCTCCGATCAAGAGCGCAACGCCACTGACAAGCGCTAGGAGCTTTACAGGTGTGGTTATGCCTATGGGATTGAATATGGGATAAGGTCCGGGTGCCCGGAGGATATACAGGGCTACAAAGAAGATGTTCGTAACGACAAAAAGCCCGATAAAGGAGAAAAAAACAAGGATGTGAGCAAGATATCTGTCCTTGTTCGCAGTACACTGGGAGAACTTGTTGTGACTGAGAATGGTGGGGATGGTACAAATTATGGTTTTCAGAAAATCCGGGACATTGAAATCCTTGCGTATGGTTTTTCCCTCTGCAACGGCGTTTTTATGGATATCCGTGAGGAACCTGTAAATCCCAATCCCAAATACGAGAGGGACCCAAAAGGTCGCCAAGGGAACAAAGATAATATCTACAAGTAGCGTTGGAAAGAACTTGGCGAATTCAATCTCACCTTCCGGGATGCGCAAATGCCCCGTCACCCCCAGAATAAAAAAGAAAATAGCCACCGGTATGCCAAGCAGCAGCCACCAGAATCTCGCATCAGGCACAATCCTGGCCAGCCAGCTCGGCCAGGCATACTTCTGAATGCTGTAAGCCCTGACAGCATTTAACAGGTCTCCCGGCCTCGCCCCTCTCGGACAATACGTCGAGCAATCATTGCATTGGTGGCAAAGCCAAACATCCAGGTTGCCAACCAGTTTGTCCTTCAACCCCCATTGGGCTGCGATCATCTCCTTCCTGGGAAAAGGTCTCTCGTCCGGGGAGATGGGACATACCACTGAACATGTAGCGCACTGGTAGCACTTTTTCAGGGTTTCTCCCCCCATTGTTTTCAGCTGTTTGACAAAGTTGACGTCAGGTTCGACCAAATAGCTGTTTGCCATTTTCATACCTCCTCGTGCCGTTACCGCCTAATGAGTCCGCCCAAATCCGCAAAAGGTATCTTGAAGGAAATGCGTCCCCAAAGCTGATGAACTCCAGGACGCGGTCCTCTTATAAACCCTGACTAAAATCCCTTGAAGGGGTTAGGGCCAACCCCCTGTATCGTTTCCATGAATTCGTTGACGATGCCCGGAATCTTTTCATATTCATCAATAGCAATCTGAACTTGCTTCACACGCTCCTTTTCCAGAGCCAAGCTCTTTAATGCCTCGCCGATTTTATCCATGCGGATATCCAGCAATTCGCTGCCCTTGGCAAAGTGACACTGGTAGTCGTCGCCGAACTTGCAGCCGATTGCCAGGATGCCGTCGATCCCTTTGGACAGTGCGTCCTTGATCCACACTACGTTGACCGACCCGAGGCACCTCACCGGGATGATTCTGATCAAGGGCGAGTAGTTCAGGCGACTCAGCCCTGCCATGTCAAATGCGGGGTAGGCATCATTTTCGCAGGCAAGAACAAGGACTCTCAAGTTCTCCTCATCGTCCTCTGGGACCCCGATTGCCTTGACCATCGATCCAATGGAATCAATGTTGTAATCCGAAAATCCAACGATACGCTCCGGGCAGGCGCCCATACAGGTGCCGCACCTTCGGCATCTCGTTTGATTCGGCAGCGGTGTCCCCTTTTCATCATCATCCAGGGCGCCAAAAGGACACTCCTCGGTGCAGCGCTTGCACTGCGTGCACCTCTGGAAGAAAAAGTCTGGGTACGTCATATCCCCTGACCTGGGGTGAACGGCCACGCCTCGGTACACAGATTCGATGCACTGGATGGCCTTGAGGGCCGCGCCAGCCGAATCCTCTATGCATTCCTGGATGCCCATGGCCCTGCGTGCACAGCCTGCCGCATAAATCCCGGTCCTTCGGGTCTCGTAAGGGAAACAGATGAAATTCGAATCCGGATATCCGTCAAAGAGTTCCAGGTCCCGAAAAGCGCGTCCCTGACGATATGCGAAGTTCATGACCGGCTCGTCCCTTGTCATAGGCACCATACCCGTACCCAGCACGACCATATCCGCGTTGACCCTAATGTTCTCGCCAAGAAGGGTGTCCTTGGCTTCCAACACAAGCGACCCATCACCATTTCCTGATACACTGACCACCTCGCCCTTGGTTAGAAAGATCCCTTCATCTTGCTGGGTGCTCTTGTAGAAGTATTCGTTTTGCCCAGGGGTGCGCATGTGCTGGTAGAATATGTACGCCTTGCCATCCGGGTTGTCCTCCCGGACATATTTTGCCTGCTTCAAAGCGACCATGCTGGTGACCGAGGAGGCATAAGGGAAATCTTCATCTGTTCCCTGACCACCGCATTGAATAAACGCCACGCTATCGGCCGGTTTACCATTCGAGGGGTTGAGGATCTTACCCTTGGCGGCCATTTCCTCAAAGGCTACGTTGGTTAACACATTTGGGAACTTTCCCAGACCAAGGTGCTTATACGCAGGCTCCTCTTCTTGGGGCTCTTCGGCTTCGGCCTTTTTGGCTTCTTCACCCTCGGCCGCTGGCGCTGGCTCCGGCTCTTTCTTGGGCTCCCATGGCTTCCAACCCGTGGCCAAAATAACGGCACCGAAGCGCTCTGCATCCGGGTTCTTCACCAAAATAGTGGCAGGCGAGTCAGGTGTCGGCTCACCGCCCTTGGCGGCCACTTCTTCACCCTTTTCCGCCAGTTCCGCGAGTATTGCTTCCTCTTCTTCCTTGGACATAACATCCCAGGCGCTCTTGGTGCCGGTAGGCTTGAAGGTGATATCGAACAACCCGGGGCCACCCGCAATACGGGCAATCTCCGTGCCCGTGCGAATTTCGATCTTGGGATGCGCTTCCGCCTCTTTGGTGATCTGGTCAATCACGGGCGCCTGCAACTCTTCATAGGGAAAGGACGACGGGGTCTGTTTGCGCATCTTGGCTGCAAACCCGCCCACATTAGCCCCCTTTTCGATGACCGTAGCCTCGTAGCCGGCTTTTGCAACCTCCAAGGCCGCGCTGAGACCGGTGACCCCACCACCGAGTACCATGATCTTTTTGTCAAAAGTCTCCTCCAGGTACGGCTCGGGAGGGAGTACCCTCTCAGCTTCGGCTATCCCCATACGAACGTAGTCTTCGGCCATTTCCTGAATGAGCTGATCTACCTGCTGAGCACCTTCTTCGCCCGTCATCCTGTCTTCATCGGGCTTGTGGCTCCAGACGACCCCTTCCCTCAAGTTAACCCTTTCTACAATGACGGGGCCAAAATCAAAGACATCGTACAGCACACGTCGGGAACAGGCAGCAATAACGGCCGTGTTCACTCCCTCGTCTGCTATGTCTTTCTTGACCAGCTCAATGCCTTCCGGCGAGCACATAATGGGATGATTCCTGCAAATCTCAATTTTTTTGGGGACCCCGTTCTTTCTTATCCTCTCTATATCGACGGCTTCCGCGATCCCGCAACCTTCACAAACATATACGCCTAGCTTCTTCTCCATTTCCATTGATGACCTCCTAGCTCTTCACCAAGGTTTGAATGGCCTTGAGGGCCATCCCAGTGGCATGTTGATTGGATGAAACCACATCCAGTGGCTTCGCGGCAACGCCGGTGGCAAACATTCCCCCTGCTGCAAGATCCGAAGTTATAAAGCCATCGGGGTCGCACTTAACACCACCTGGCAGCTTGGTGTCCGCCGTGTTCGGAACCATCCCTGTGGCCAATACAGCCATATCAACTGTTTCCTGAGTCTTTTCACCGGTTACAGCATTTTCTGCCACAACCGTGATATTCCTGCTGCTGGGATCTTCCTGAACCTCGGCGACTTTGCCTTTAATCAGGAAGACATTCTCATCGTTTTTAAGTGACTTGTAAAATTTTTCGTAACGCTGGCCTGGTGCCCTGATGTCAATATAGAATACGTAAATCTTGGCGTCAGGGAACTGCTCCCTCACATATGTCGCCTGTTTCAGCGAGGCCATGCAGCAAATATAGGAACAGTACGGGAGGTGATTTTCGTCTCTGGAGCCTGCGCATTGAACAAAGGCAATGCTAGAAATGTCCTTGTTATCCGAAGGACGCGAAATCCTTCCGTTCGTGGGGCCATTGGGTGCGGCAAGGCGCTCCATCATCATGTTGGTAATCACGTTCGGATGTTGAATCCCGAGGTTATCAATCTTTGTCGCGTCATACGGTTTCCAGCCCGTGGCCCAGATAATGGCACCCACCTTGACAGTGACCGTCTGGGGCTGCATGTCTAGGTCAACGGCACCATACTTGCACGCCTGCACACATTTGTTCGCGTCCTCCGTTCCTATAATCTTGGGAGAAATGACGTAGCGCATGGGAAAGGCCATCGCATGAGGCAAGTAAGCCCCCTTGGTGGTACTCATTTCGAAGTCGAATTCATTGGGAATCTTTGTGATACAGGCCTTGGCGCACTCGTCACAACAGGTGCACTTTTCGTTCACATAGCGGGGATTCAGCTTTATCGTGACGTCATAGTTTCCAGGCGTCCCTGTAATATTTTCGACTTCCGCCAGGGTATAGAAATTAATCCTAGGATTATCCTTGATCCTTCTGAAATTAATTTCAAGGCCGCATGTCGGAGGACATAGCTTGGGAAAGTAGTGCTTCAATTGAGCGACTCTGCCGCCCAGGTAAGGATTCTGCTCCACCAGAAAAACCTCATAGCCCACTTCAGCGGCTTCTAGGGTTGCTGTCAACCCGCTAATACCTCCTCCCACAACCAGGATACTGCCCTTCTTGTCTTCAGCTTTTTGTTCTTCTGTCATGCTATTCCTCCGTGAACATTCTTGCGGATAATTTCTCCCTCTAGGTTCAACTAAAACAGCGGACGCATTTCCAAATGGCACAACTCTTCGCTGTCGAAGATACCCCGACCCAATGTATCGGGACGGGGCGCTTCACTCTAAAAAAATCTCCAGGCGCCGCCTAAGCAGCGCCTGGAGGTCCAGTTTGTCATCCCATTAATTTAGGATTGAACTCCTAGTCAGGGATGATTTTGACGTAGTCTACCTTCTTACAGGACCACTCTCCGGTTGCGGGATCATACTTGGAGTTGGTAAAACAGAACCACTCCTCGTCGTTTTGTCCCATGAAGTCTCCCCTGTAGTAGAAGCCCGGATACCGGGACTCCTCCCTGAACAGGATGTGACGAACATGGGCCTCCACGGTCCACAGCCGGTGTCTCATCTCCCAGCACCGCATCAGTTCATGCAGGTCTCCGGCAGCCAATTTCTCGGCATCCTCATGCATCACCTGAAACATATCCATGAGGACTTTGAGGTTGGAGCCGCTGGTCATATAGTAGGTGGCCCAGCCGCCGCCGTACTCGTTGGTGGCCTTCATCAACCGCATGGCAAAGCCGTCTGGCTTCACGTATTCTGGGTTGATGTTAGCCGCTGTGGTGTACTGGTAGTTGTCCAGGAACAGCCTCACCGGTGCGTAGCACTCGTCCACCAGTTCCTGGGTGGACTGCTTGAGTGCAGGTGCCAGGTCAGCGTTGTCGCGTACAAACTTGCACAGGGCCTTGATGGCAATGCGGCCCTCAGCATGGGATCCCGAGGAGAACTTATGCCCGGACGCGCCCACGCCGTCACCTGCCGTAAAGAGGCCGTTGACGGTGGTCATGCGGTTGTAGCCCCACTTGTAGTGATCGGGTACCCAGTCCTCGTCCGGCCCGCTGCACCAGATACCGCAGCAGCCGGAGTGAGAACCCAGCAGGTATGGCTCGGTGGGCATGACCTCGGAGTTCTTCTTTTCTGGCTCGCAGTCTTGAGCGCACCACAGGTTGGCCTGGCCGCACGTCATGTCAAGGAAGTCCTCCCATGCCTCGGATTCGAGGTGCTTGAGCTCTTTGGCATCCATGGTCTCGCCAAGCGTGGCCAGGGCGCTCACCGTATCCATAATGATCGGACCGCGGCCCGCCTTCATTTCCGCCAGCATGAGATGGTTCCTCAGGCAGGTGGGGGTAACAGCAGCCGTGCCGTAAGGCGCGTATTTTTCAAGCTCGGCCTTTGAGAAATCACTGGCCGCAAAGTTTTCGCCCAACCCGTTGAGAGTCTTTGCCTTGAAGAGCAGGAACCAGGCACCCACCGGACCATAGCCGTCCTTGAAACGAGCCGGGGTGAACCGGTTTTCCATCATTGTCAGCTCAGCACCGACCTGGGCGCACATGGTGTACGTAGAGCCTGAGTTCCACACCGGATACCAGGCACGTCCTTTACCCTCACCCTGGGAGCGAGGCATGTAGATATTCACTGCACCGCCGCACGCAACCATCATCGCTTTGCACTTGATGACATACACTTTGTTCTCGCGCACGCTGAAGCCGACGGCGCCGGCAATGGTGTTCTCCTTGTTTGCATCCAGGAGGAGCTTGATAATAAAGACCCTCTCCAGGATGTTCTCTTCACCGAGTGCCTTCTTGGCCGCCTCGGCCACGATACACTTGTAAGACTCACCGTTGATCATGATCTGCCATTTGCCGGTGCGCACCGGTGCGGCCCCGGACTTTAGGGTGCCCATCTCCTGGCCCTTTGCGCCGTCTAGGTTTTTACCCTCTGCGGTCTTTTTCCAGACCGGCAGGCCCCACTCTTCAAAGAGATGGACGGAGTCGTCCACGTGTCGGGCCAGATCGTAAACCAGATCGTCGCGGGTGAGGCCCATGAGATCGTTTCGGACCATCCTCACGTAGTCTTCAGGCGCATTTTCGCCAATGTAGGTGTTAATGGCCGAAAGCCCCTGGGCCACGGCACCGCTTCGCTCCATGGCCGCCTTGTCAACCAACAGGACTTTCTGGTCACCCGACCATTTTTTGACCTCAAAGGCGGCACCGCAGGCAGCCATACCACCGCCGACTATCAGAATATCGACTTCTCTTTCTTCAACTTCTGGATCTCTTACCGCGAGAAGCTCTCCCGTCGGTTTATTCGGTAATGCCATATTCTTATCCTCCTTAAATGATAAGTTCTTTGCCCAATCAAATGGCTCCTGACAGGCTCCTAAGTCTGAGGTGTCGTCAGGGTCTTGCCGTCTGCTTCCTCAGTAGAGAGCAAACCGCTGTCAAGGTCCTGACCTTTCAGATCGGCATATTCGTTTGCTCCACCTTCTGGCGTGGTCCGAATGGGGAACTTGAAGCGCTTGATCGTGCCGTTTCTGAACTTGCATGTCCACATGACATCCTCGGTGCCTCGCATGGGCATAATACTGGAGCCAAGTGGAACAAAATCAGAATAGCCCCTGACCTCAATGGCCTGGGTAGGGCAAATCTTCACGCACGAAAAGCATTCCCAACACTGATCCGGCTCCTGGTTGTATGCCTTCATCTCGTTTGGCTCCAAGACCATCAGATCGTTGGGACAGATGTACATGCAAGCGGTCTTTTCCCCGCCCTTGCATCCATCACATTTCTCTTGAATGACAAAACTTGGCATTGAATGTACCTCCTAAATCGATTTTTTAGTCATTCCTGGGGTGATCTCGTCAAGATGCCACTGCGCACCTCGACATCTCCCTTCTAATAAACGGCTGTCACATCCCCCCTTTCAGTTGAGTCTGCACGGCCCCGCTATGACCTCGAGCCTACATCTCATGATTTGTTCGAAATGCATCAGGAAATAAACGCACCAACCCCCGGCTAAATGTTATTACTTTCACAATCTTCCAAGGCATACACAACCGTTATTCGGTTGTTTAGCACCCTTATGGATTTTAGGCGCTACAGGGATGACCACAACGTATTGTAAACACTACTGCCTGGCGTGGAGAAGTTTGGACTGTTTTACAAAGAAATTCGCGGGATTACAGGCCTCCGCAAAAAGGCCTTTCTTGTATCATTATGCGCCAGTTTTGTCAAGCCTTTTTAGGTGGAACTTGGGACCATTTCCGACAACAAAAAAGCGCATTCCAGTCCACACTTCATGTTGTTGTTAAATGGGTCTGGAGTACCATATATTGTAGGCTCCTCTGAATGTGACCAGGTCGCCGGTGGACTGGGTTGTCAACGATGGAGTCGGCCTTGGGGTTGGCGGTCTGCGTCCCGGGAGCAAGCCACTCAGATACAACCCATAAACCCCCAAGGTCAGCCCACTCTGGTTGACTTCATGCCTCCTAAAATGCTAAACGCGAAGCAGGGTGGATTTGATCTGTGACAGCGAGCGCATTCCCGGTCCCGATTCATCGGGACTCCAGGGAGCTTCAAACTGTCATTTCGTGCAATTCTTGGCAGTGAACCCATGACACCATGCTATCATGGCTTGATGACGCCAACTTGTGCGGCAAAGCGACGCCGAGTTCTACCTTCATGAAAGATTTCAAAAAGCTTGCCTTGGAAGACGCGTTCCAATTTTCTTGCCACCCAGACATCGCCTGTTTCAACAGATGTTGCCGGGATCTAAATCAATTCTTGACCCCGTACGATATCCTGCGTCTCAAGCATGGGTTGAAACTCTCCTCCGGGGAGTTCCTGAAACGTTACACCACGCATCATATCGGTCCAGAGTCTGGTTTGCCAATTGTTACCCTTAAGATGCGACAGCATGAAAACCTGCGTTGTCCATTTGTGAACAAGGCGGGTTGTATGGTCTACTTGGACAGACCCGGTTCTTGTCGCATCTATCCCCTCGCTCGCATCATACAGAGAAGGCCAAATCAGTGTACCTCTGAGGAATTCCACGTCGTGATCAGGGAGTCACACTGTCTCGGGTTTGGAGAGCCTGAGACATGGACAGTCAAGCAGTGGAAGCAGAACCAGGGAGTCGAGCCCTATAACGAGATGAATGACCTGTTGATGGACATCATTTCCCTAAAGAACAGAAGCGGCATAAGGAGGCTTGCCCATAGGGAAAACGAGCTGTTTTATTTGGCCTGTTATGATCTTGATAGTTTCAGGGACTTTGTTTTTGGAAAAAGGCTTTGGGAGATCTATCCAGTTGAAGAGAACGTATTGAAATTTCTGGAAGATGATGACATGGCCCTGATGCGGTTTGGTATTGAATGGATCAAGGACCAGTTGTTCGGAAATTTCAGAGGGATTTGATGGCACGTTCTACGGGTTAGGTTTGTGGGAGGCGTTTGATGGAACTCAAAGGAAGGGTGGCCCTGGTATTGGGCGCTATCAAGGGTATTGGGAAGGGGATTGGGCTCGCCCTGGCCGCAGAAGGGGTCAAGGTGGTGCTAAACTATTACGACTGGGAAGAGTCTCTCGGGCAGATGAAGCAAGATTTTGAGCAGGCTGATGCCGACTACCTGGTGGTCAGGACAAACTTGCTCGATACAGACAAGATTTCTTCCCTTGTTGACAAGGTCACAGACAAGTTTGGTCGCCTAGACATCCTCGTCAACAACATAGAGCGTGGGGGGTGGCCTGTAGTGCATGGTGCATATGTTCGTGAACAATGGGAGCTGGAGATGGCTTCAACACTCCGGGCAAAATGGTGGGTTTACTCGTCAGCCCTTCCCCACTTGAAGGCCTCGGGCGATGGGGTTGTGGTCAATATCTCGTCCATTGCCGGGCACACTGGCAGAAGCGGCCCGGCAGGACGGGTCTTTAACGACGGATATGCGGCCGCAAATAGAGCTGTGTCGTCTTTTACCGAGACCTGGGCCCGAGAAGCGGCACCGGAAGTTAGGGTCAACGAGCTGATGCTCGGATTTTTTGAAACGCGCCATGGTCCGCAAACTCGCGGGTGGGGTCTGCTTACGGAAACACAGCGCAACGAGATCATGGATCATACCCTGCTTCGACGAATCGGGACGATTGAGGATGTAACCAGGGCAGTGCTCTTTGTGATTCGGGATGCCCCGTTCATGACCGGCAGTGTGCTGCGGCTTGACGGCGGTTATCTTCTGGGTGGGGAGTATGTGGAGACGATGCCGAGAGGGGTGGTTTAGTAGAACCCATCTCAAAAACGGATCTAAGTCTCCATGGAGGCGCTGGAGGTCGGCTCAAAATGCTCACATACTTGAGCGTATGCTCCGCTTTTTCGCCGCCCCGCGCCTTGCCCTGAAGCCTGATCCACATTTTTTTGATGGATTGTAGTATCGCGTCTCAGAAGTTTCTTTAAAAAAAATGGAGTCATCGTAAAGCCGTTTTCCTCACTCCGTGAGCTTTTTCGGGACATCAGCTTCGCCCCGCTGAATCACAGCACGCAGTGAAGCTTTGCGCTATAGCGGTTGTCAGAATAACGTTCCGATAAGAATAGATGACAATTGAAAATACTATTTGGCTCACTTGTGGGT
>JBFEUB010000061.1:0-15951 GCA_041547605.1 Desulfobacteria bacterium | reverse complement strand
TCCCCTTCCTCGCCAAATGCTTCGTGATCGCCGATGTCAACGTCGTCTTACCATGATCAATATGACCAATCGTCCCTACATTCACATGCGGCTTCACTCGCTCAAATTTCTTCTTCGCCATCGTCCTCCCCTCCCAGTCTTTACAGGATATTCATCGTCAAATCTTACAAGGTCTCTAAACCCCTTTTTCCCTGATCGTCGTGGCGATCGATTGCGGGACCGGCTCATAGCCAGAAAACTGCATCGTATAGGTGGCCCGACCCTGCGTCATGGACCTCAGATCCGTGGCATAGCCGAACATCTCTGCCAAGGGGACGCGAGCATTCAACATGCGAACCCCGTTGCGATTATCTATTCCCTGAATCTTGGCGCGTCGTCCGTTCAAGTCGGCGATGACATCTCCGATGAAACCTTCCGGAGCAGACACGTCCAATGCCATAAAAGGTTCCAGGAACAGAGGTCCCGCCTTTTCGGCTGCGGATTTAAAGCCAATAGACCCTGCAATATGGAATGCCCTTTCTGATGAGTCAACCTCATGATATGACCCGTCAAATATCGTAATCTTCATGTCCACCATGGAATACCCGGCAAGTATCCCACTGGCGGCGGCTTCCCTCACGCCTCTTTCAACAGACGCAATGTACTCCTTGGGGATGACTCCGCCGACGATTCTATTCTCGAATAGGATACCCTGACCCCGTTTCCCAGGCTCCACCCGAAGCTTAACATGGCCATATTGACCACGTCCTCCCGATTGACGCACAAACCTGCCTTCGCCCTCTGATGTGCAGGAGACCGTTTCACGGTAGGCTACCTGGGGTTTACCAATGGCGGCATCAACCTTAAACTCTCGAAGTAGTCGATCCACAATGATCTCGAGATGAAGCTCCCCCATGCCGGAAATCAATGTCTGACCAGTTTCCTGATCAGAGGCAACTTTGAAAGACGGGTCCTCCATAGCAATCTTGGAAAGACCTGTGCCCAGCTTCGCTTGGTCATCCCTTGTCTTGGGCTCAATGGCTACTGACATGACAGGTTTCGGCGTAGTCATGGACTCCAACAGGATCGGGTTGCTCGGCTCGCAGAGTGTGTCGCCAGTCGTCGTATTCCTCAGGCCTATTGCAGCAGCAATATCTCCAGCATAGACCTCGCTGACCTCTTCCCGCTCATTGGCGTGCATTTTCATGAGCCTTCCGATCTTTTCCCTGGTCCCTTTGGTGGCATTGAACACTGTAGCGCCTGAACTTAACCGGCCAGAGTATATCCGCAAGAAAGTTAAGTGTCCTACATAAGGGTCGGTCATCAATTTAAAAGCCAAGGCCGAGAATGGAGCGGCATCATCTGCTCGCCGCAGTGCTTTCTTACCGTTTGAGTCCGCGCCACAAACGGGCGGAATATCTGCAGGGGATGGGAGATACCGAACCACAGCATCCAGCAAGGGCTGCACTCCCTTATTCTTGAATGCCGCTCCGCACAAGACCGGTATCCGCCTCAGCGAAAGCGTAGCCTTCCTGACAGCTTGTATCAATTGTTCTGATGAAACCGGTCTTCCTTCGATGTAACTCTCCATGATAGACTCATCAACATCTGCCAAGGACTCTAAAAGCTCCATGCGTCGATCCGCGGCCTCCTTTTGAAGTTTTGACGGAATATTGGTTTCTTTGAAATCAACTCCCAGGTCCAGATCGTCATAGAGGAAAGCGCTCATCGAGATCACATCCACAACGCCTGCAAAATCGTCCTCACGCCCTATGGGGATTTGCAGGACAACAGGCTCGGCCTTTAGCATGACCCGCATCATCTCGACGCAGCGGTCCATGTCGGCTCCGACCCGGTCCATCTTGTTAATGAAGGCAATTCGTGGAACCCTATATCGATCGGCTTGGCGCCAGACTGTCTCCGACTGTGGCTCCACCCCTCCAACAGCGCAGAAGACCGCAATGACACCATCCAAGACCCGGAAACACCTTTCCACTTCTACCGTGAAATCCACATGCCCGGGCGTATCAATGATGTTGATGCGATGATCTTTCCAGGTGCAGGTGGTTGCAGCCGAAGTAATGGTTATTCCCCGCTCTTGCTCCTGCTCCATCCAGTCCATCACGGTAGATCCCTGATCCACCTCACCCATCTTGTGGGACACTCCTGTATAGTAGAGAATCCTTTCCGTGGTAGTGGTTTTTCCAGCATCGACATGGGCAGCGATGCCGATATTTCTGGCCCTACTTATTGGAACTAACCTTGGCATTGTCTGTCACTTGTCTTACCATCTGTAGTGAGCAAAGGCCTTGTTTGCCTCGGCCATTCTGTGTGTGTCTTCCCTTTTTTTCATGGTAGCACCCCGCTGATTGGCCGCATCTATCAACTCAGCAGCTAGCCTTTCTGACATGCTCTTTTCTGAACGTTTTCGTGCAAAAGAAATCAGCCATCTGATCCCCAGCGCGGTCTGACGGGTCGCTCGAACCTCCACGGGCACCTGATACGTGGAGCCACCTACCCGGCGCGATTTCACCTCAATACGGGGTTTGGCATTGTCCATAGCCTTTTCAAAAATCTTAAGCGGCGACTCCTTTGTTTTCTTTTCGATGATTCCAAAGGCGTCGTACAATATCGATTCTGCCACACTCTTCTTTCCATCTCTCATCAGGCAGTTGACAAACTTTGATACCAACCTGCTCTTGTACTTCGGGTCAGGCATCGTGGGTCGTCTATAAATCTCTCCTTTTCTCGGCATATATAGCTCCTGCTGTTTTTGTTATTCGAAGACCGTTCTTTGTTCTTTGGAGTCACGACTTGCGTTTTCCAAATCATGACATTCGATTTACTTTGGTCTCTTGGCGCCATACCTTGAGCGACCCTGTTTTCGGTCCTGAACCCCAACAGAATCGAGCGTGCCTCGGACGATATGATAGCGAACTCCAGGCAAATCCTTGACGCGTCCCCCCCGGACAAGTACGACCGAATGTTCCTGAAGGTTGTGTCCCACGCCGGGGATGTAAGTTGTCACCTCCATCCCGTTGGTCAGACGAACTCTAGCCACCTTCCTCAACGCCGAATTCGGTTTCTTGGGTGTGGTTGTATATACGCGCGTACACACCCCCCGTTTTTGGGGACACTCCTTAAGGGCTGGTGTGTTGGACTTCTTCCTTACGCGCTTTCGCCCTTTTCTTATCAACTGATTGATTGTCGGCATGAACGTAACCTCATATGTTTAATAGTGGCCAGTATCTCAATGTGCGACAAGCGGTGTTTTCTCGAACAGGCATAAACCGTGAGCGAGTAACATCTAGGCCTTTGCCTGTCAACCATTTTTTACCCTGTTTCTTCACGCCTGGACCACCTCATCCGCTTGGTCGACCCCCGATTCGTCTGCGGCCTTCAGTGCCTCATGCGTTTCCTCGGGTTCCAACACAATCCGGGCCCCCCTGTATTTTTTCAACCCCGTGCCGGCGGGTATGATACGTCCCATTATGACGTTTTCTTTTAGACCCTTCAGGTGGTCAACCTTGCCCGCAATGCTTGCTTCTGTCAGCACTTTCGTGGTTTCCTGAAATGATGCTGCGGAGATGAAGCTCTCCGTACTGAGCGACGCTTTGGTAATACCCAAAAGCAGTGATTTAGCAACTGCAGGATTACCACCCTTGGCTACCACCTCCCGGTTAATTTCTTCAAAGCGCCTCTTTTCCACATGTTCTTCCAAAATAAAGTCTGTATCTCCTGGGTCCACTATCTTGACTCGCTCCAGCATCTGGCGCACGATTACCTCAATATGCTTATCATTGATTCGAACACCCTGTAATCGGTAGACCTCTTGGACTTCATCCACAAGGTATCGGGACAGGTCATGCTCCCCTTTGATATTCAAGATGTCATGCGGGTTCGCTGAGCCCCCCATCAAGGGGTCGCCTGCCTTGAGGTAATCTCCCTCCAACACACTAACGTGTTTCCCCCTCGGAATCAGATATTCCTTTTTTTCTCCGACATCAGGCGGCACGACGGTGATCTTCTGCCTCCCCTTGGCTCCCCTTGAGACACTCACGTACCCGTCTATCTCACTTAAGATTGCAGCTTCTTTTGGTTTGCGACATTCAAACAGCTCGGCAACCCGCGGAAGGCCTCCGGTGATATCCTTGGTTTTGGTTGTCTCCCTGGGAAGCTTGGCAATGACATCCCCGGCATTGACCGTATCTCCTTCAGATACCATCAGAATCGCTGACACTGGGAGAAAATAACGGGCACTGCCACCAGAGGGGAGCTTGGCAGTTTTTCCGTTTTCATCCTTTATGGATATCCTCGGGCGAACGTCTGCGTCTTTGTGTTGGACGACGACTTGACTCGCCTTGCCTGTCACCGGGTCCACTTTCTCCTGCATGGTCTTGCCCGGCAAAACATCCCCATACTTCACCACGCCGGTTGTCTCTGTAAGAATTGGGGTGGTATACGGGTCCCACGTGACAAGCAAGTCGCCGGACGCCACATCTTGACCGTCTCTGACCATAAAATGGGCGCCGTAGATGACCGGATATCGCTCTCTCTCTCTGCCCTGCTCATCCACAATGGCAAACTCTCCACCCTGGCGGTTCATAACGACGAAGTCCCCGTCGGCATTTTGAACCGTATTGATGCCTGTGTATTTCACGCGACCCGCACTTGCAGCCCTTCGATCTGCCTGCTCTGCTGCACGGCGGGCTGTGCCTCCAATATGGAACGTCCGCATGGTCAGCTGTGTGCCGGGTTCCCCAATAGACTGCGCTGCCAAGATTCCGATTGGCGTGCCAACTTCCACGGGCTGGCCATATGCCAAATCACGTCCATAACACTTGCAGCATACACCATCTCGGGATTTACAGGTCAGTGCTGAACGGATTCTGACCTTGGTGAGACCGGCATCGTCTATTTTGGTAACCTTTTCTTCATCAATTTCTTCGTTGGCACTGACCAGCACCTCATCCGTGTAGGGATCTCGAATATCTTCCAAGGCGACCCGTCCCAAAACGCGTTCACCAACCTTTTGAATGATTTCGCCGCCCTCCACAAGTGGCTCCACCTCGATCCCCGTGAGCGTGCCGCAGTCCTCCTCTATGGTCACACAATCTTGGGAAACGTCTACCAGCCGGCGCGTCAGATATCCTGAGTTTGCAGTCTTCAAGGCTGTGTCGGCCAAACCTTTCCGCGCACCGTGCGTGGAGCTGAAATATTGAAGCACCGTGAGTCCCTCGCGAAAATTGGCCGTAATAGGGGTTTCAATGATCTCCCCCGACGGTTTGGCCATGAGACCACGCATACCTGCCAGTTGTCGCATCTGATCCTTGCTGCCTCGTGATCCTGAATCGGCCATCATGTAAACAGCATTAAAACTTTCTTCTTTGATCGGCTCACCCTTTTCATCCAACACAGGCTGGCCTCCCCTCCTCACAAGGGGTTCAACCTTCATTTCTTCCATCATTTCATTGGCCACGGCAGAGGTTGCCTTTGCCCAGATGTCAACAACCTTGTTGTATTTCTCCCCGCGAGTTATCAACCCTTCTGCATACTGCTCGTTGATCTGGGCAACCTCCTTTTCCGCCCCCTTGATGATGTTCCATTTCTTGCGAGGGATGACCATGTCATCCACAGATATAGAAATGCCTGCCTGAGTGGCATATCGATACCCAATGTCCTTTAGGCGGTCTGAAAGAATGACCGTAGCTTTACCCCCCAATATTCGATAACAGTAACGGATCAGCTCACCCAAGGCCTTTTTGTCCATCACCTTGTTGACCAGCCAAAAAGGAAGCTCCATGGTCCTTTCATTTACTTTGAATAGGTGATAGCTCCCGTTGGCCTTGATGACATCACTGAATCCACCAACCTCAAGGGAGAACACCGCCTCTATGTCTGACGGACTGATTCCGTAAACCTCGTCAAGTTTCTCACGCTGCACCAAACCCATGTTTCCGTCCCGAGCGCGATCCCGGCTCTTGGAGATCGCCTGTGCAATCTGGGCAAAATCCTTGCCATCCTTCAAATCAGCAAGGGCGTTTGAGGCCTCCTTTTCCGAAGAGACCATAATATGAGACAGGTCCACAACGGGCTCGTAAGGCAAAATTTCTCGAAGGATCATACGTCCCACCGTGGTCTGTATGCGTTGATCATCCATGCGAACCACAATGCTGGCATGAAGGTCCACCTCGTTTGCATCGAAGGCACAGCGGACTTCTTCGGGGTTGGCAAAAATCTTGCCCTCACCCTTGGCACCAGGAACCGGGCGGGTCATGTAATAGATTCCCAATACAATATCCTGTGTCGGTACAATAATAGGATCGCCGTGAGCCGGGGACAGGATATTGTTGGAAGACAACATAAGTACTCGCGCTTCTATTTGAGATTCTATAGAAAGCGGGACATGAACGGCCATTTGGTCCCCATCAAAATCCGCATTAAAAGCCGTACAAACCAAGGGATGAAGCTGGATCGCCTTCCCTTCAATCAGAGTCGGTTCAAAGGCTTGCAACCCCAGCCGGTGCAATGTGGGAGCTCGGTTCAGAATGACCGGATACTCTTTCACCACTTCGTCCAATGTGTCCCACACCTCAGGGGTTTCCCGTTCAACAAGCTTCTTGGCACTCTTGACGGTGGTAACCAGCCCCTTCTCTTCAAGCCTGTAAAAAACAAAAGGTTTGAACAGTTCCAGAGCCATCTTCTTGGGCAGACCACATTGATGCAAACGCAATTCTGGCCCGATGACAATGACAGTGCGCCCTGAGTAGTCAACCCGCTTGCCCAGCAAGTTTTGCCGGAAACGGCCCTGTTTTCCCCGCAAGGCGTCACTCAAAGACTTGAGGGGTCGCCTGTTCGGCCCTGTAACCACCCGGCCATATCGGCCGTTGTCAAATAGGACATCCACGGCCTCTTGCAGCATCCTTTTTTCGTTTCGTATAATGATGTCAGGGGCCCGCAGGTCCACAAGCCGCTTCAAGCGGTTGTTGCGATTGATCACCCTTCGATAGAGATCATTCAGATCAGAGGTGGCAAAGCGACCGCCTTCCAGGGGGACGAGGGGCCGCACATCGGGAGGCAACACAGGGATGGCGTCCATAATCATCCACTCGGGCTGATTTCCGGAGTTCCGGAACGCCTCAACGATCTTCAACTGCTTGGACAGCTTTTTACGCTTTGTCTCTGAGCCGGTTCCCAGGATCTCAGCCCGCAGTCTCTTGTATTCCTCATTCAAATCCAGCCCTTCGAGAAGGACCTTGATGGCTTCGGCCCCGATCCCAACCTCGAACGTATTACCGTATTTTGCTAAGGCCTCCCTGTAGCTGTCCTCAGAAAGGAGCTGCTTCGCCGCAAGACCGGTCTCCTTAGGATCAACAACAATATAAGCATCAAAGTACAAGACCTTTTCGAGCTCCTTCAGACTCAGGTCGAGTAGGTTTCCAATTTTGCCTGGCAGGCTCCTCAAAAACCAAATATGGGCTACCGGTGTGGCCAGTTGAATGTGGCCCATACGTTCTCGACGGACTTTAGACTGAATGACTTCGACGCCACACTTCTCACAAACCACACCTCTGTGTTTCATCCTCTTATATTTGCCGCAGTTGCATTCGTAATCCTTGGTAGGGCCGAAGATCTTTGCACAAAAAAGCCCGTCCCTCTCCGGCTTAAAGGTTCGGTAGTTTATCGTTTCAGGCTTTTTTATCTCTCCGTGGGACCACTCTCTAATCTTCTCGGGCGACGCCAGAGAGATACGAACCGCCGTGTAGTTCAGCGGGTCCTTAGGTCTGGCAAAGAAACTATATAAGTCTTCCAAGGCGCTCTCCTTTTGCTAAGTTTCTTTTTCCTTTTTCTTTTCCAGAAGTTCGATATCCAAACCCAAACCCTCCAATTCCTTAACTAGCACATTGAATGATTCGGGAAGTCCGGCCTCAAGTATATTTTCCCCCTTTACTATTTTTTCATACATCCGAGTCCTGCCGGCCATGTCGTCTGACTTGACCGTCAAGAACTCTTGCAGTGCATAGGCTGCGCCATAGGCCTCCGTGGCCCACACTTCCATCTCGCCAAGTCGCTGCCCACCAAACTGGGCCTTTCCTCCGAGTGGCTGTTGCGTCACCAACGAATAAGGGCCTATAGAACGAGCGTGGATCTTATCATCCACCAGGTGGTGCAGTTTCATCATGTACATGATGCCGACTGTAACCTTGGTGGCAAAGGGTTCTCCAGTACGCCCGTCGTAAAGCTGGGCCTGGCCCCTCATGGGATAGCCGGCTTCGGATAATAACTCCTTTATCTCGGTTTCCTTGGCTCCATCAAAGACCGGGGTAAGCATGCATACCCCATTCCGGTACCGCTTGGCAAAATCCGCCAACTCTTGATCATTTAATTCTTTGATTTGTTGTTTTTGTTCAGTCGAAGGAAATGCCAACTTCAGTTTTTTCCTCAAAGCCTTGTAATTTTCAGAACGGATCAGTGCATTAATTTGCTCTCCGAGTCCTTTTGCCGCCCAACCTAAATGGGTTTCTAGGATCTGTCCCACATTCATACGGGATGGGACACCAAGGGGGTTCAACACAATATCTAGCGGTGTACCATCTTCAAAATAAGGCATATCCTCCTCCGGCAAGATACAAGAAACAACGCCTTTGTTGCCATGTCGCCCTGCCATCTTATCGCCCACCGAAAGCCTTCGCTTCATGGCCACATAGACCTTGACCATTTTGATGATCCCTGGCGGGAGATCATCGCCCCTCTCGTATCGACCTACCTGATGCTCAAAACGTTTACGAACCTGATCGCACTGCTGCTGGTATCGCTCCCACATTTCACTCATCTGGGTTGCTACCGTGGCATCCTTGAGCTCAATGCGGACGATTTGAGACAATGGAATCTTCGAGAGAACCTCAGCAGAGATACTGACGCCCTTCTTGAGAAGTTGCGTCTTTCCTTTCTTGAGAGGGGCCGCGCAAGTTTTCCCTACCAAAAGTCCTGTGAGGTTTTCTCTTGTAAATTCCTCGATGATAGCAAGCTCATCATGTCGATCCCTCTTCATGGCCTCAATTTCATGTTGTTCAATGCTCAGCGCACGTTCATCTTTGTCCACGCCTTTCCTTGAAAAGACCTTAGCATCAATCACAACACCATTTACACCAGGTGGCACCCGGAGAGAGGTGTCCTTCACCTCACCTGCCTTCTCTCCAAAAATAGCCCTTAGCAACTTTTCCTCCGGGGACAGCTGGGTTTCACCCTTGGGGGTAATCTTCCCCACCAGGATGTCTCCCGGCTTGACCTCAGCCCCCAGCCGAATGATACCGCTTTCGTCCAGATTCCTTAATGCCTCCTCTCCTACATTCGGTATGTCACGGGTAATCTCCTCTTTACCCAGCTTGGTGTCACGGGCCACGGTATCAAATTGTTCAATATGAATAGATGTGAAAACCCCATCTCGCACCAGACGCTCACTTACCAGAATAGAATCTTCGAAGTTGTATCCTCCCCAAGGCATAAACGCGACCATCACATTCTTGCCCAGCGCAAGTTCTCCCCTTTCCGTGGCTGGACCGTCAGCGATTACATCCCCTTTCATGACGAGTTCGCCTTTCTTGACAGTAGGCCGATGATTAAAACAGGTGTTCTGGTTTGAACGAGAGAACTTTGTCAGATTATAGATGCTTACCTGCTTGTCTGAATCGTCACCGTTCCCTCGGTTCTTGACCACGATGCGCTTTGCGTCTACATTTACCACTTCACCGTGGTTGTCAGCTATAACGGTAACCCCTGAATCTCTAGCCACCACGCCTTCCACGCCTGTAGCGACAAGCGGGGCGTCGCTGACAAGAAGTGGTACAGCTTGACGCTGCATGTTAGAGCCCATGAGAGCCCTGTTAGCGTCGTCATTTTCCAGAAAGGGAATCAGGGATGCCGCAACACTCACCAACTGATGAGGAGAGATGTCCATAAGCTCGATTTCTTCGCGCTTCACCATCAAAAATTCACCAACAATACGTGCTGAGACCAAAGGGTTCACAAATCGGTTTTCTGCGTCCAGGGGCGCATTGGCTTGAGCAATTGGATGTTTTTCTTCATCCAAAGCGGTTAAGAACTTCACCTCGTCCGTGACCTGTCCGTTTCTAACGACTCGGTAAGGTGTTTCAATAAAGCTATACTCGTTCACGCGTGCATAGGTGCTCAGCGAGACGATTAAGCCAATGTTCGGTCCCTCTGGGGTCTCAATAGGGCAGATACGTCCATAGTGCGTCGGATGCACGTCCCGGACCTCAAAACCCGCACGTTCCCGTGTGAGCCCGCCAGGGCCCAAAGCACTTAGTCGACGTTTATGGGTGATTTCGGAAAGCGGGTTTGTTTGGTCCATGAACTGGGAAAGCTGGCTGGTGCCAAAAAACTCTTTTATGACGGCAGAGACTGGCTTAGAATTGATCAGGTCATGGGGCATCAGCGCCTCAATTTCCTGAAGGCTCATCCGTTCCCTGATGGCACGTTCCATTCTCACCAGCCCAATACGGTATTGGTTTTCCAAGAGCTCCCCCACAGCCCGCACCCGCCGGTTCCCGAGATGATCGATATCATCAACCGGACCTTGGCTGTCCTTCAAGTCTACCAGGATCTTGGTGGTGAGCATGACATCGTCTTTCCGGAGCGTGCGAACATGGAGGGGTACTTCCTCGTGGGACAATCCCAGCCGGGCATTCGTTTTGAGCCGCCCTACCGGGGAAAGGTCGTAATGGGATGGGTCAAAAAGGAGCTGATGACAAAGCTGCTGGGCCACCTCTATGGTCGGTGGATTACTTGGTCGGAGCCTGCGGTAGATTTCAAGCAGGGCGTCCTCCTGGGTCTCCACCTTGTCAAGAAGTAAGGTTTTGCTAATGGAATCACTGGTTGTAATGTTGTCGATATAGAGTATGTCGAACGCAGAGACTTGTGAAGCCAATATCTTCTCAAAGACGCTTTCATCAATGGGTTCATTATAAGTGGCGACCACCTCCCCACTCTTTGAGTCCGACAACGTGTGGGCCAAGATCTTGTTTTCGATGTCTTCAAACCCAACTGGGATACGTTCGACTTTTGCATCCGAAAGCTGTTTGACAGTGTTTTTCGAAAAACGGTGCCCTTTTCTGACCAACGTCTTGCCTGTCTGTGGGTGTTTTATCGCTTTTGACACGCGCTGACCCACAAGTAGATCCTTGTCAATCGACTTGTACAGACGTTTGCCCGCCACATGGATTCTTTCCGTAAGGTAGAAATAGGACAAAATGTCTTCTCCTGAATACCCCAAGGCCTTCAGAAGTAGAGTGACGGGGAATTTGCGCCGGCGGTCGATGCGAACATGAACGACATCTTTGGGATCTATTTCCAAATCAATCCAGGATCCCCGCACCGGGATGATCCTAGCCGTATAAAGTACTTTGCCACTAGAATGTGTCTTGCCCTTGTCATGGTCAAAGAACACGCCAGGTGACCTGTGAAGTTGACTTACGACGACTCGCTCCGTTCCATTGATGATGAATGTACCCCTTTTGGTCATAAGCGGGATAGTACCGAAATAGATCTCCTGTTCCTTGATGTCCCGAATGTTCTGGACTTCGGTCTCTCTGTCTGTTTCGTATACCACCAGCCGAACCGTGATGCGAATCGGTATCTCATAGGTCATCCCTTTGTCGATGCATTCGGATTCGTCATACTTGACCTCGCCGAAGCTGTAGGACACAAACTCCAGAGAGGCCGTCCCAGTAAAATCTTTTATGGGAAAAACACTCTTGAAAGCCCCCTGAAGTCCTTCGTCTTTTCTCTTTTCCGGCGAAATATCGCTTTGCAAAAACCGGGCATACGATTCCTTTTGCATCTCCACCAAATTAGGAAATGCAACAATTTTCGGAATCTTGCCAAAGTTTCTTCTGATCTGTTCCCTTGTTAAGAGTCTTTTGGGCATGAGATCTCCATCGTCGTTTTTGGTTGTTGGGATCCGCAGAAAAGCTTTGCGCTAAATCGTTAACCGATTGAAGTCCCCCGCAGTCCCGATACATCGGGACAGTAAAGAATCATATCATTTTTAGATCTGCTCACTAACTTCGCAGTCCCGTTAAATGAGGGCGGGGACTGCGCTCGCTTTTACAGTTCACGATTACACAACTATTTGATCTCAACAGTGGCCCCTGCTTCTTCTAACTGTTTCTTGATATCTTCGGCTTCCTCTTTCGAGATTCCTTCTTTCACCGACTTAGGGGCCTCATCCACCAAAGCCTTGGCTTCCTTCAGGCCAAGACCCGTAATTGCCCTGATCGCCTTGATGACCTGAATCTTTTTGTCCCCGATTGTACTCAGGATAGCATCAAACTCGGTTTTCTCCTCAGCCTCAGCCTGGGCAACCGGTGCACCGGCTGCGGCTGCCGCAGCAACCGGGACTGCTGCCGAAACCCCGAATTTTTCCTCCAACTCCTTCACCAATTCCGAAAGCTCAAGTACGGACATACTCGAAATGTATTCAATGACCTGTTCTTTGGTAACGTTAGCCATTCTGTGCATCCTCCTCGTCAATTCAATTTCACTCGTTAGCCTTGGGTTCTTCTTTTTGTCGCTTGATGGCCTCCAGGACACCCATGAAATCCCTCAGCACAGCACCCAGAACCGTCACCAAGCCGGTTACAGGAGCATTCATCAGCGAAAGTAGCTGCGTTAACAAGACTTCACGGGCAGGAAGCTTCGAGAGTTTCTTAATACCGGCAAGATCAACGACTTTACCTTCTACGATTCCAACCTTGACCTCCAAGGCAGCGTTATCTTCGCTAAATTTCATGAGAATCTTGGCGGGAGCCACTGAGTCTTCATAGCTCAAAGCCACCGCACACGGTCCAATGAAATGTTCCTTTAACACGGCCATGTCGGTTCCATCTGCAGCTCTTGTCATGAGGGAATTCTTGACCACGCAATATTCAACGGATGCTTCCCTGAGTTGACTCCGCAGCTCACTCATAGCCGACATGTTCAGGCCCCTGAAGTCAGTGAGCAAAGCGGCTCTCGCCCTTGAAAACTTTCCATGCAAGGCTTGAACAACTTTTTCTTTTTCGGTTCGCTTCAAAAGTCCGTTATCCCTCCTTTCTTGTTTGCCAAAACCTGCATTATGCAAACCCTATTTCAACATAGCCTTAACATACAGCGGGTCGATCCTTATCCCCACTCCCATGCTTGTTGAAATCGCTATGCTCTTCAGATAGGTCCCTTTGCTGCTGGCCGGTTTGAGACGAACGATGGTCTCGAAAAACGACGTCAGGTTTTCCAGAAGCCTGTCCACACCAAAAGAGACTTTCCCCATGGGCGCATGCACAATGCCAGCGCGCTCTACCCGGAAATCGATCTTGCCTGCCTTCAACTCCTTGACAGCTCGGGCCACATCAAAGGTAACCGTTCCCGTTTTGGCGTTTGGCATCAGCCCTCTGGGCCCCAGGATCTTGCCGATACGCCCGACAGAACCCATCATGTCCGGCGTTGCAACCGCTTTGTCAAATCCGAACCACCCACCCTTGATTTTTTCGAGGAGTTCATCATTTCCGACAAAATCTGCCCCAGCCTCTTGCGCTTCTTTCTCCTTTTCCCCTTTGGCAAATACCAACACCCTCACATCTTTGCCTGTGCCATTGGGCAAGACCACTGAGCCTCGGACCATCTGATCAGCATGCCGCGGATCGACCCCCAAGCGGACGGCCACATCCACGCTCTCATCGAATTTTGCAAAGGACGTGTCCAAGGCCAACCTCAAGGCTTCCGGGAAGTCGTATCTTTTCTTGGGATCAATCTTGTTTCTGGCTGCCGCGTGCTTCTTCCCTCTATTTGACATCTTCTCGTAGATCCTCCTGTAAGCCCTTCTGAGACAAAACGACTTCGATGCCCATGTTCCGAGCAGTCCCTTCTATGATCTTGCAGGCGCTCTCTACATCATAGGCATTCAGATCGACCATTTTGATTTTTGCAATCTCCTCAATCTGGGCTCGTGTCACCTTTCCAACCTTCTCGCGCTTGGGGTCACCGGAACCTTTAGCAATCTTGGCCGCTTTCTTAAGCAAGACCGAGGCGGGGGGAGTCTTGGTAACAAAAGAGAAAGATCTATCCTGATAAACAGTGATGACTACAGGTATTATCATTCCCTCCTGGCCTGCTGTTTTGGCATTGAAGGCCTTGCAAAACTCCATAATATTAACGCCTTGCTGACCCAGGGCCGGACCGATAGGCGGTGAAGGATTGGCTTGTCCAGCTGAAACCTGCAGTTTAATCGAGCCTATGACCTTCTTAGCCATGCTATTTACTCCTTAGTGATAATGCGTGGTTGAGTCGTTAAGTCGTTGCCTGGTTCAGTCGTCTTCAATATGACAACGCAACTACTGGACTACTCGAATATTTTGACCCAATCAGGGTCATACCTTGGTTACCTGAACAAATTCGAGTTCCACGGGTGTAGCCCTTCCAAAGATGCTGACCAGAACCCGGATCTTCCCTTTATCCGGTTTTACGTCTTCCACAGTGCCCGTGAAGTTTGTAAAGGGACCATCGATCACTCGGACCTCATCGCCCGGTTCAAAAAAGAACTTTGGTTGCGGTTTGAGCTTTCCTTCCTCCACTTGGCCTATGATCTTTTCGGCTTCCTCATCGGTGAGAGAGGCAGGCGAATCCCTACCACCAAGGAACCCTGTTACCCTAGGCGTCTCCTGCACCACATGCCAAGACTCATCGGTTAACTCCATCTGTACCAAGATATAACCAGGGTAAAATTTTCTGGATGATGTCTTCCTCTTACCTCTGACCAATTCGACCACGTGTTCGGTGGGTATGAGGATCTTGCCGAACTTTTCGGCCTGTCCGGACGAGACTATGCGCTCTTCCAAGGCAGCCTTAACCTTGTTTTCGTACCCTGAATAGGTATGGACCACGTACCACTTTAAAGCCACGGTTGGTTCTCCCACACGCTCCTATCGAAGTACAAAGCGAATCAGGTTTGACAGACCCACGTCCACAAGACCAAGAAACGCAGAAATAATGATCACAAGCACGATTACCACCCCCGTAGACGCCAAGGTCTCTTTTTTGGAGGGCCAGGTTACCTTCTTAAGTTCTATCTTAACCTCGCGGAGAAACTGCGTTGTTTTGGTGATAAAGGCCGGCTGAAAGGAGCGTCCTGACGGTTTGATCGCTTTGGCAGCCTCAGTAATAGACGCAGTCCTCCGGTTTTGCAGCGGCGATTTCTGGACAACCGGCGTTGGTCTCTCTTCCTGCTTTGGGGCCAGTTTCCGGTTTTCCGGCTTTGCTCCACCCGTTTGTTTCTTCTTCTTCTTCGATGCTGGTCTTTTTCGTTTCAGACGTGCCATATGTGTAACACCCGTTACGAGTTACGGGTTGCAAGTTATGTGGTAAGTTCTCTTTGACTTTGAAAGCGTAACATGCAACGCGCAAGATCAATCAGCCCTGGTACTGCATTCCTCCAATAATATCCGCCTCTGGCGGGTCGGCGAAGCCCCGGGGTTTACATTGGCAGGCCAGGAGGGATTCGAACCCCCATCACCCGGATTTGGAGTCCGGTGCTCTAACCGTTAGAGCTACTGGCCTGCAAGGCTCAGTGATTTTTCTTTGGGGTTCTTAGAACCGAAAAGAATCAGACGGGGCCTACTTGGTCTCCTTGTGCAAAGTATGCGTTCGACAGAATCTACAGTATTTCCTGAACGACAGCTTGTCCGGGGTACTTCGCTTATTCTTGGTTGTCGTATAATTTCGGCGTTTGCATTCGCTACAAGCCAATGTAACAATGATTCTCACAACACGTCTCCCTATTCCGTGATTTTGCTGATGACGCCGGCACCTACGGTGCGTCCGCCTTCACGGATGGCAAACCTGAGTTCCTTTTCCATGGCAATGGGGGTGATCAACTCGGCTTGAATTGTCACATTATCGCCGGGCATGACCATCTCAGTG
>JBFEUB010000060.1:0-16191 GCA_041547605.1 Desulfobacteria bacterium | reverse complement strand
TAGCACCTTTCGAATGTTTACAGATATTCAAACCTCTTTCGATGCTTAATCAGCAGATAGAGAAAGAAAGGTCCGCCCATTAAGGATGTCAGAATGCCGACTTTAAGATCCACCTTGACGACTAATCGAACAAAAAGATCTGCGTAGATAACGAAAATCGCACCCAAAAGGCCGGCCAAAGGGATTAGTTTTCTATTGTCTGGCCCGATCAGACCTCTCACTATATGAGGGGCGATAAGTCCTACGAAACCGATCACCCCAGAAACTGCAATGGCGCCTCCCGTCTGCAATGAAGAAAAAAAAAGGAGCGCATTGCGTGCCATCTTGATGTTCACACCCAAGTTAGCCGCGGTTTCTTCATCGATCATCAGAATATTCAAATCCTTTACGAAAAAGAGCGTTCCCAAATAAGCCAAGAGGGTCGTTGGAAAAACGATGTGCACATGATCCCAGGAACGGTTGTTTAAATCTCCCATGAGCCAGGTTACAATAACCCGCCCCACGTCAAATTCTCTCGTGCTTAAGGTAATGACGAAGGACGTTAAGGCCCCAAGAACCAAGTTAAGAGCGATGCCGGCGAGCAAGAGGGTTGAGATGGATGTATGCCCTCTTGATGTAGCAATGGCAAAGACTATAATCAGCGTGATCAAAGAAGATACCACGGCCAATAAAGGAAGGGCAAACAGAGACTTAGCTGCCAGGCCCAAGTAGATTGCGATGACTGCCCCAAAGGCCGCCCCCGAGCTGATTCCAATGACTCCAGGGCTCGCCATGGGATTCTTAAATATGCCCTGCATAATGCAACCGGCTGCTGCCAAAGAAAAACCGACCAGAAAGGCAACGATCAAGCGAGGCATTCTCCCATCCCAGACAATAGTTGATTCTACCCCACTCACATCGCCCGAGAAAAGTCTCAGCTTCACAAGGAGCACCTTAAATACGTCATCGAGCTCAATCGGCCATGATCCGTAAGAGACCGCAAAAAACCCACCGACCAAAAGCAGACCGACTAAAACTGCGGACAGAATGGTCTCTTTCTTTAAAAGAAAACTAAAAGGATTCCTCATAAACAATACCGGCTAAGAAATTGGCGCTCAAGATCATATATTGAGAATCAACCCTTAAATAAACACCAGGTATCTCAAAGACTTTCCCTTTTTTAATCGCCTGCGCGTGCGAGAGTATTTCATTGGCAATCAATTGATCTCTGAGATGACTTTCCTCAGGAACAATAATAATATCCGGATTCCACTTCAACAAGGTTTCATAGTCGATCTGAGACCAGGATTTGATTCCTTGCTCGGCCCCCACATTAACGACCTTGATCATATTACAGATGGATTCGAAGTTAGATGACTTCCCGGGAATGTATCCTCCTTCATCATAATACAAAACTCTTATTGGCTTAGTCCTGTGAGGCAACTTTTTTCTCAGTTCCTGAATCTTCTCGTCTATCCGGCTCACTAACGCCTGTGCATTCCCCTCTTCACCTATGATTTTGCCGATGAGTAAAGTCTGCTTTTTTATAGACTCAATGGTACCAAAATGTCCTAGATCAAAAAAAGGGATCTTTGCCTGTTTTAGCTTTTCTTTAAAGTCAGCACCCGAGTAAAACACGGTAAAGATCAGATCGGGCTGATAGCCGATGACCAGTTCAGTCTGTTTTGATTTAAAGACGGGCCCGCGTTTTTTTACCAGGTCTGCGATAAAGCAGAATTCGGGATCGGCTGAAAACTCATTGAAGGCTACGATTCGTTCTCTGGGGCAAATCGCCCATAAGATTTCAGAAACTCCCACAGCATGAGGAATGATACGCCAAGGTTTGGCTTGTATGGCGAAGGTCTTCTTTTCCCGATGAAAGAGCTCTTTTCTGAAGTCATAGATTTCGAGTTCGTATTCAATAACTCTGGGCCAACCAAACTCTGACTCAGTTGTTCCCCGAACATAGGTCAAAGTCTCTTTCAAAGCTTCCATATCAAGAGGCATTTTAGTGCATCCGTTTCCATGGTCTTGGCTCGGCAATGCTTTGGGTAGCAACAGACAAATAAAAGTAAACCCTAAAAGGAGTGTGATTTTTCTCATGGTGCTTTCCTCATGCAACCGTTGAACGTTTGATGAAGAGTCAATTTGGTGCCTTATTGGTAAAAATAAAGGAAACTTCTGGAATCATCCTTGACCTCGGTCATGTTCACGCCAAAGACCTCTCGGATGTTTTCCTCTGAAAATGCCTCAGAGGGAACCCCCCTATAGACAATTCCCCCTTTGTTAATGATCGATATCGTGTCACAATATCTCCTGGCAAGGTTCAGATCATGAACATTGACCAGGATGGTTTTACCTTCTTCTTTTAACCCGCAGAGTAAGTCCATGATTGTGAGCCCATGTTTGATGTCAAGATCAGACGTGGGCTCATCCAACAATACGATGGAGGCTTCAGTGGCTAAAGCGCGGGCGATAACGGCGAGCTGACATTCTCCACCGGACAGTTCATTGATATTACGATCTTTCAGGTCATATGTTTGGGTAATCTTCAATGCCCTTTCTATGATTTCACGGTCGTTATGCATGAGAGATTGAAATCGTCCGAGGTGGGGGTGTCGTCCCATTGAGACGATATCATACACCGAGATGGGAAAGCCGATGGTCGGGTTTTGAGGCACCATGGTTATAATCGCACTCAACGCTTTCCTTGAAATGCTTCTATAGTCTGTATCGTTAATAAAGATGGTGCCGGCCTGAGGCTCCCATATCCTGCACATATTCTTAAGCAGGGTCGACTTGCCAGCACCATTCGGGCCAATGATACCATGCATCTTGCCGGGCTTGAATTCAGCTGAAATATTGTTCAATATTTTCTTGTCGCCAATCAAAAAATTAAGATGTTCAACTCTTAACATGTCGGATAAATGATACAGAATATTCTCAAGCACACAACTTGAGTTTGTAGGTTACTGGAAGAATGAATTTCGAAACGGCCATACACATGAGACCGAAATAGACGATCACACTCATCACTGTGGCAGCGAGGTTGGCGGAGTGGGGAGCCGTGATCCCCAATGCACTCCACAGAAAAACCTGTCCTAAGACAAGCTGAAAATTCATAGAAAGCGCATATATGACCCAGAAATTCTTGGCAAGGGTTGCATCATCGCCCCTTCGGATCTTGATCTCGATAATTTTAAACCATGTCCGCCCCTCTACGATCTGGGCAGATCCATCGCAAACATGGTGGAGAAAATAAAGAACTATAATAATATAAGATTTGTGTGCAATTTCGTAAAAGAGATATTTGAAAATTGGGGGAAAGCACAGAACGAGAAAAATAGCACCTAGTGCCTGCCCGATAGCAATGCCCACATGTGCCATGATAAGCCTAGAGATCTGATTTGTTATCTCCTTCAGCGCCTCCAAACGATCTATGAAACCGGAGATGAGATTGCTGCTAACCAAGGTTATACCCGGATAAGCATATTTGACCATGACCCCCAAAATGGCTGCCACTTTAAGCTCCTTTTCAGCCATAGAAAACATGGTAAACAGGACTACCCCGTCAAGGATATTCTTGCCGACCGTATAGAGGATGTTCCCAACCTCCCCATATCGGTAAAATGGGACCGCATAAAGCGCTGATACATACAGTTTTATTTTTTGTGGTAAAGGAGGTGTTTTGTAGTCATACCGTGTCCGATAATACTCTTCTTTGTGGGGTAGAGTTTCCATACGCGTAAGGATTCAATCAATACATAACGTTTCGCACTGGTTTTGTATCAGGTAATTTCTAGAAGCCATCTCAAAAATGCGCCTGACGCTCCATGGCGGCGTTGCGAATCGGCTCAAAATGCTCACATACTACCGTGTATGCTGCGCTTTTTCGCTGCCCCGCGCCTTGCCCTGAACCCTGATCCACCTTTTTGAGATAGCTTCTAGTGTCGCGTCTCAAAAGAACGTTACAATACTCGTTAGGCAGCTTAAAAGCCTGTCCGAACGACATTGAGCGTTTTTGGAATGAGATGGCAGCTGAGTGACGTGTCGAGAATCACAAACTGTTTGAGGGCTTTAGCCCGAGTTTAGCGCAAAGCTTCACTGCGTGCTGTGATTCAGCGGAGCGAAGCTGACGTCCCGAAAACGCTCACGGAGTGAGGAAAACGGCTTTACGATGACTCCATGTTTTTTAAAGAAACTCCTAAGACACAACACTAGATATAACAAAATTATACTAAAAACAAAAACTGATAAACGGCCAAGGGGGTCCGTATGCATAGCAGGTCATGACAGAGATTTGTTTCCTTGACCGGCCTGCTTCCCGGACACGCACTGCCGCTCCAAGGCACAACCCCCGACGTTTGATGGATAAGAGCTCAAGCATCTAGGAAAAAAAGGCCTCTCTTCAAGGGTCGTCTAAAGAGAGGCCTGTTGAACCGCAAAAGCGAGCGCGTTCCCCGTCCTATCCCGTCCCGAGCTATCGGGATTTATCGGGACTGCAGGGATAGCTTCAATGAAAATGTTTCCGATCAGCCAAGCAGCGCCGTAACTAGATCTTTATAAGTTCCTTGACCAGCTGCACGGTTTGTTTGGCGGCAGTAGTCGGCTGCAAAGCCGTGTTCGAGATTCCGCAGACCGCTTTCACAATATCGTGATCCACTTTCTTCTGGGCCCAGACATCTGCCTTTGGCGCGGCAATGTAGACCGAAAAGTTGTGGTGACCGGTACCAGGCCTTTCTCCGATGATGTGCAGAACGGCTCGATGCTTCTTGGGATTCGATTTTCTAAACAGGACATCCCCGATAGCATAGCCGGCCCGAACCCGTCCGCTCGTGACCAAAACGGTCTTTTCACCTACCGTTAAGCCAGCCGCCTTTAGTTCTTGTTTCAAGGTTGTCAAATAGGGCTCCAGATGCCCCTCGTCCATAAGCGCCTTGGCATTCAAGCCATCGGAAATCACGATCTGGACATCTGGGTCTTTCCCTGCCCAGGAGTCTCTGAGTTTCTCCAGGGTGACAACCGCTGACTTGCTCAGTTCTTCCCCGCTAGACGGATGGGCAACGAAGTCTTCCCTGTCCTTGGAATTCGTGGCAATGACCACTGCATTCGGGACACTATTGATGAATTCCGGGGTAAACTCGGCCCAGAGAGACACCTTGGCATCGTTGTAAAGGGTCCATATCTTGTTCTTCAGTTCTGGATCCATATCCCACGGGTTCCGGCCCCTGCCCATGGCGATAGGCACCTCGCGGGCTTCACACCGCTTGAGGGCCGCTTCGGCTTCCTTGTAGATTTCGGCTTTGGAGCGCTTGTCGCCTTTGGCCAGCAGATACTGATAGTACACCCAGATGGGATCTCCAAAATGTTCGGTGTAGTTATCATTTTTGTCAACAATCCCGATACGCTTGAAGAAAGCCCACATGGCATCATTCACCTTGTAGCCAAACTTCGCCCGCAGGCGCACGTGGTCCTGATAGGCGGTGGTCAGATAACTCAGCATGGGATCGTTCTTGGTGGGAAGCGCCATCAGGTATGCAGGCTGAGCCGGTGCGACCTGCTCCATGGCCCAGTCCAGATCATCCAGGCTGACCGGCATATGCAGGGTCGAGCACACGTCAAGCCCGAGGGTGATCCCGTGGAGTTTCCCCATCACGATGTCTTCCAGGCAGCACCTGACCAGCTGCTCACGGGTCTTGAAGATCTCAGGCCCGATGAACCCGGCCACGTCGTTGGTATGGCACCAGGCATCCTTTTTACCGATGGTTTTTGCCACTTCCATCCGCAAGGCCCGGGAAAACCCGTATTTGCGGGATTCGTGCACGACCATGTCAAAGCCATTGCCAGCGCCATTGGAAAAGTCAGCGCCCTGACCTGTCTCATGGTAAAGCCCATACCTTCCGGTGCGCATTCTGGCATATTTCATCATGCCTTCAATAGAAACACCAAAGGTGCTGTTGGCATCATCGCATCCTGCCAGGCTTTGAAACCAAATCCCGCCTTTCGTTTCGGGGTACTTTACCTCGCATTTTGCCTGATCGTCGATATGGGCCAGAGCACACCACGGAACAACATCTTGGAGCCCAAAAGTGACGATGATCTCCTGGATTCCTTTTGTAATCTTGGCCACATTATCGACGGTGCCATCCACGGGGTTGGTCCCCACAACAATGTCACCCGTGGCATAGCTCCACGCATCAAAGATCTGCCACTGAATGTCCTCTACGTTATCCTGGGGCGAATTCGGCTGGATTCGGGCGCTCAGGTAGCCCTTGGCTCCAATCTGACTCCCCGGCAGCGGATTAAATACCTTTTTCCCGACAAGGGTTAGTTCCGCATTGCTCATGAGCTTGGTCACACAGCCAATCACGTCGCTGTTCAGCCCCCACATGATGCCCTTAATGTCGGCTTCTGACTCGGTCAGAAGAAAGTTCTTCAATTCGCCCAGAGTCCACTTCCTAACCTTCTTGTATTGTTTTTCGTCCGTGGTGTCCCAGATCAACTTCTGGAGGTTGTCCTTAAACAGGGGACGCTCGTGAATGTCCCTAATTTTGGTATTGGCAAGGAGCATCCGGGCATGCACCCGCGTGACGTCATCATCAGCAGCGACCCCAAGGGCCTCGTCACCTTCTTTAAAAGGATTAGCAGCCCCGATAACCTGCTGATAAAGGGCATGATCAACTTTTCCCTTGATCCTCTTCACATATGACAGCACATCCTCTCCGGGCTTTACGTCTTTAATGGTCACTGCACCGCAGTACGTGCCCAGGGAAAGAAGCCCGAAGCAAACAAAACTTATAACAAGGAACTTACCAACAAATCTTGCCATAATTTAACCCCCCTCCTAACCGCTAAATAGTTTCCATCCATAAATGGTCCTTATGTTGCCGAGCAACGCTTCGCGCCCGATGCGCGGCGTTCTCCGCGGGTTTTCGCCTTCGGCTTGTGAAAAGGCCGTCTGCGGAGTACCATCTGTACGCCTCAACGAAAACCCCTGTGCGACCTTGCTCATCAAACAAACTCCTCATTTATGAATTGGAAACTTACGCTGCGCCCAACAGTTGTCACGTCATTTATGGTTGGGCACTAGCTAGTTTTATACATCCTGAAAATCTTACCGAACACTCCGTCAATTTCGATTATCGTCACCTCCTTTGGTTCTTTGTCTTGTGACTGCGGAGAGCCCCATGCTGTTTTGAAAAAATGATGTCAGCATCGCGCTCGTGCGGCTCCTCCGTGATCCTTTTCCAAACCTTATAGTAAAGCATGAGATGCTCTCCGCAGTTCGTGAAGTTAGAAGGATATGTTCCACATTTACTCCGCCATAGAACCCATTAAAATCATCTGGATCAAGGCTTGCGCCTTGGATGAAATCTTCTGCCTCCTAGAAATAGTAATACCATTCCCAAGCAGCTAGCCAGGTAGAATCCTCGGGCTTGTCCTTTTTATCACTAAAGATGTCCTCATCCGACCAGTCTGCTCGCCATGTAAGGGCCACGATGACATGATCGCCAATAGCCCATATCGGCGTGAACTCAAACGATTGGCGCGTTTGTTCGTCATAAAGCAGAGTTGCGTCCGGAGCAAGAGGGTCAAAATTTGGGTTGCCTCCGAATACAATATCGTCTTCTTCATTAATGATCTCGTAGGCAAAGGACAGGCTCAGCGACTCCCACCCTGTCTGGAAATTGGTCTGAACCACAACGCCCCACGCCTCGCTGTCATCCACAACGCCGGTAATCGCATCGGGTACGTCTTCAACTTCCAGCATCCACGCTTCAAAGTCCAGGGCGTTCAGCCAAGCTGGCCGGTTTTCCAACTTGAAATCCCAGTCATACAGCGTTCTGTTCCGGTATCCGGACATGGCTGGGTCTATTTTTTCGTTTGCATACACAATGCTGATTCCGGTATTAAAGGCCTCCGGGCTAAACCCGATCCGGCCTGCGTACGCCTTCTCCGTATCTGGGTCGACCCGGCCCACGGGACTAATGCCGTATGCCTCGGAATAGCCCCATCCATTGGCAATCATGGCCGTGAGGTCGATATCGCCGATGCTGTACTCGGCCATACCGCCCGTGAACGACCACGGGACCACCAGGAGATTGGTCATCTTGAACTGCCAGTTCCAAATGTCGATATTTTCGTTGGGGCCGATGCCTATAGGCACGTCGTAGACGCCTCCTGTGAGGGTCAGACCGTTTAAGGCAGGCGGCGAGACGCGCAGGTATGCCTCATCCAGGGTAATGTCAGTCTCGTCACGCTGTTCTTCTACTGTATGGTGTATGTTCTTTCCGGTGATCGAGGCCTCGAAGTACCCCTCTGCCCAGGGCATCTGTTCTGAGCGGTGCTGTATGAACAACTCCAGCCGGTCTACCGTAAAATCGACTTTTTCCGCTTCTAGTCCGTTATACTGTCCGTCGAAGTTGTCCGAATAGGTAAAGT
The DNA here is from genome assembly GCA_041547605.1 of Desulfobacteria bacterium. GTDB lineage: Bacteria > Desulfobacterota > Desulfobacteria > Desulfobacterales. Next base: position 7,770 of record JBFEUB010000060.1, on the reverse strand, counting down.
ACACATCGACATAGCCCCCGATTTTCGGCACGTCGCTCATCCACTCAGGGTCGTAGCCGAAATAGTTGGCCCCCTGGCTCGTACTGACAAAGGAAAAAATCAATACAATCGGGAGCAAAGCGGCAAACACCTTCATTTTCGTTCCCATTTGTTTTCCTCCTGTTCTAAATGGGTTGGCTTCCAAGGGGACACATGCGACTCAGAGCTGCCCCCTCTTCCCCTTTTATGTCCGTTTTTCACCTCCTTTCCGGCTTACTCCAATTCCCCGGTTTCCTCCATCTTCTGGATAGTCTCGTCTTTCATCTGTTGCCTACCTCTTTCTTTCATCTTGCTGATCGCCTCGTCTCTCAATTCCTTTTTCCACAGCTTCTCTGATACGGTTAAAGGCAAATCATCCTTGAATTCCACATACTTTGGAACCGCATAGGCCGGAAGATGCTTTCTGCAGGTAGCGATAATATCCTCTGCTGTCACCTTTTCCTTATATCCATCCCTTAACCGCACCAACGCCATGACCCTTTCACTGCCGGGGATCTTCGGATCCGGGACGCCAATGGCCACGGCCATGAGCACACCAGGGTGCTTAAACAGGACCTCATCCACGTTGGTGGAGTAGACCTTCAATCCGGATACGTTAATCATATCCTTGACCCTGTCATGGATGTAGAAATAGCCCTCTTCATCCATATGGGCGAGGTCCCCGGTGTGAATCCAGCCACCGTCTGTTAACCCGGAACCCGGCTCGGGCCAGAATCCTTTCATGACTTGCGGACCCCTTGAAACAATTTCCCCAATCTCACCAGTGGGGACTTCTTGTCCTGTTGCAGGGTCCACTAGCTTGCAGCCCGTGTCTGGTATAGGAATGCCCAGCCCGCGCTTTTCCTGCTTCATGAAACCGGTAATCTTCGAAAAGGACGAAACGTTTATATGGGTGAGAGGGCCTGTCTCGGTCAGCCCATAGGTCTCTGAGACCGGATTGCCGATTTCTTTCTTGATGGCCTCAGAAATCTCTTCAGGAAGCGGAGCCGCGCAAGACATGGGAAGAATGTTCATCCTCCCCACCTTCCCCTGGGCCATCCGCATGAGCTGCGTGGGAACGGTAGGGACCAGAAGAGGGCGGTATTCTCTCATGGTCTCTATGATCGCTTCATTATCTCTGGGATCGGGCATTAAGATAATCCTGAGTCCCCAGTAAACGGCAAACTGCTCTACAAAATGCCCGTATGCATGAAACAGAGGCGTGGTAATGAAAACAGAGGCCTTACCAATAATCCCCCTGGACAGGGGTTCCAGCATCCAGGGGATACTTTGCAGGATATTGGTATATCGATTGAAATGGGTAAGCATGACGCCCTTGGGAACCCCTGTGGACCCCCCCGTAAAAGCGAGTTCAGCCAGGTCCTCCATGGGGTCGATGTCAACCTGGGGCGGTGTGGGATCGTGATCTTCTAGCAGCTTTCTGAATTCATAGCCCCCCTTGGGAAGGGGCGTGGACACCTCTTTCACGTCGTAGCCATCGTTTGAGGTGACAATAATATGTTCTATGTCGCACTTGTCCTTGATTCCCAATACACGCTCCAGGTGTTCCTCTCTGCAAATAATAATCCTGGCCTTTGAACTCTCGGCTTCATGGAGAAGCCCTTTGTCGGTCCGCATGGTACTGGTAGGAACCACACCGGCGCCTGCCTTTAGGATAGCCCAATCGCTGATAATAAACTCCATGCAATTGGGCAGAAATATTTGCACCTGCTCTCCCTTTTTGACGCCCAGTCCGGCCAGGGCTGCTGCCAGCTTATCGACTTGGATTCTTAATTTCTTGTAATTGATGGACCTGCCCAGGAAAAGGATCGCCGTGTGGCCCGCGTGTTTTTCAGCTGCATTATCCAGGGCCTTGAACAGTGGGACTTTTGGATAGGGAGCAAGGCTCTCTTTGAGCTTATAAGGGCCCAGCTTGTAACTCTTTAACCAGGGTTTATCCGCATAACTCATGCTGATAACTCCATTGATCTTTTCTTGGCTCAACCCCACACGTCGACAATTAAATCTTCCAAACCCAGCTCGCTGAGCTTCTCCCGCGTTGGCTTCCCGGTTGTCTTGTCCCAACCTCGCAGATCGTAATACGTGTCAAGGTACATGTTAAGTTTATCCCGGGCGAGCACCATCCCCTTGCCCGGACCTTCCGGCAGAGGCTCATCATGTAAGCGGTCGGGGAGAATATCATGTGCACGGGTTTGACCCTCTCTTATGTTGTATGCCCTTACAAGGTTGTAGACGCGTTCTCCGGTTTTCCTGAAATCATTGACGTCAAAATCCCATCCCGTCGCATTGGCTACCAGATCCACCCATTCTTCGGCCTTCAAGAGAAGCCCCATAAACTTACAGCATCCGGCCAAATCAAAAAAAGTGAGCGCATTCTCTTGATCTACGAGCACTTTGACTTGCTTGGGATCCTCGACAAATACGTCATCAATCTTGCTTTCATCCACCACCAGAAAAGGGGTGTCCAAGAATGCTGGGCCCTGCACGTAACCGGCCATGTGGTCCCCGCCACGCATTGCCGTCACATATCCCAAACCGGTTATCTTGGCTGCTCTCGGGTCATAAGCCGGTAGTTCGAGGCCCTTGACCTGCATGGCAAATTTTTCAGAGCCCTTGCCCAGTTTCTGGGACATGATCCTTGTGCCTTCGGCCAGCAAGTCGCCGATACCCTCTCTTTTTCCAATCTTTTCTGTCAGCTCCACCATAAGATTGGCATCTCCGAACTTGAGCTGAAGACCGCCGGTCTGTTCATCGGTCAGGAGGCCCTTTTCATAGCACTCCATGGCAAAGCCGATGGTATTTCCGGCGGATATGGTATCGAGTCCGTATTCATTGCACAGGTAATTGGCCTTGGTGATGGCTTCCATGTCATTGACGCCCGTCATGGGGCCCAAGGTGACCACCGATTCATATTCTGGGCCTTCTCCTTTTGCACCAGCCCACGGGCCCTTCTTGATCACCGTCTGCCGCCCGCAGGCAATGGGACAGGCAAAGCAGTTGACCTTGGATTCCAAAACTTTATCTGTCATAGCCTGCGCACTGATTGTATCTTCAATATCGAAGACGCCGGTTTGCCAGTTTCGCGTTGGCAATCCTCCCTTGGCATTCACCATATCTATCAGCATATTGGTGCCAAAAGACTCGAGGCCGACCTTCAACATGGACTCATTCAGCAGGTCATATTGTTTTTTGGCTACCCGCCTAAACTCCTCTGGATTTGCTATTTTCGGAGTCTGTTTGCCCGACACTGCTATGGCCTTCACCCGCTTTGAGCCCATAACAGTGCCCACGCCGCCTCTTCCGGCTGCCCGGTGCTTTTCGTTCATCAGGCACGCGTATCTCACCAGTTTTTCCCCTGCAGGACCAATGCAGACGACCCGAAAATCCTTTCCCAATTCTTCTGTGATGAGGTCTTGAGTTTCAGGCACAAGCTTCCCCCAAAGATGGCTGGCATCCCTGATTTCCGCCTTCCCGTCCTGGACCACGAGATAAACCGGTTTTGGGGATATTCCCTCAAGGATAACGCCGTCAAAGCCGCTTCCTTTTAGCCGTTGGGCCCAGCTGCCCCCTGAGTTTGCGTGTCCCCATATGCCGGTCAGAGGAGATTTGCATACCACATCGTAGCGTCCGGCACTGGGTGAAATCGTACCCGTCAGGGGACCACTCATGAGTATCAATTTATTTTCCGGGCCCAGCGGATCAGCCCCTTTGGGCACCTCGTCATAAAGGTACTTTGTGGCGATACCAATGCCGCCCAGGAATTTCCTGGCTGAATCCTCCGGGATCTCTTCTTCCGATATCTTTCCATCGGATAGATTCACCCTCAAAACTTTCCCCATGAAACTGTACAGCATGGTAATCCTCCTTTCTGGAAAAAGCTAAGAAATGGTAGCACCCAATGTCCGTATTACATATTCGTTCAACAGTGATCTAGATTCTTTCGCCCGACAGGCGGCATTGATTGCGAAGGAGGGTATATGATTTGCCATATGGCACAACCAGGAGTTGGTTATACAAAGAACGGACACCCAAATTTTCATCTAACATACCCTCTCAGCTACTGTCAAGGAATAACAAAGAAAAACAATCCATGATCGATTTTAGGGAAATACTTAGATAGCCTCCCATACCGGAAGGGCAGGTCTCATATCCCGAGTCGCGTGTGATCCAAGAAACAGCGCTTCACATACAATTGGTCGGTCACGATATTTGCCTTGGGTAAGGCTTGAAAATCCGCACCTGCGATGCCAAGGAACGCCGGCGTGAGGAAGTGCAATGGGTGTGCCAATACAAATGACGACTGGAGATCAGCGCAACTGGCGACTATAATTGACATATGACGGATCCAACATCTCCAGGCCAAGAGAGGCCCCTGTCGGTATTCTTTACAGGTTGTAAAGCTTAGCCCGTGACTGGAAATGCGCGGTTTTCGTCACTAGAAATTTTCTTGGTGGGCTCGTGACAGCGCCCTTCCAATGCGACGGGCTATGTGAACTCCGGTTGTTGTTACCAGGGTGCAGTCACTTTACTGAAGCCGCCCAAGGTAAATATCTTGAGCAATCCAAGCGCTGCCCTAGTTAACGATTCAGATATCTGCAGAACGCAAGACATAGAAGCATCAAAATACGCTGCAGAGGACGAGGGAAAACTGGCTCTGTCTCGGACGATTAATCTTCTCCTAAGTAAATGTGGGGGCGACCGAAGCTCCCACAAAACACCAAGCAGTGAGGCTCGGGACGAGAGAAAAGGCATCATTACCCCGTAAGAATGTCGAGTAGCTAAAGTTTTCATGAGTAAAACCCTGCCGATCGCAAATATGTACCTCTACCCCTCCCAGAAATGCAAAATCAATACAGTGAACACTGTATTTTATGAAAAAAAAGACTGTATTTTTTGGTAGGGGAGCATGATGATTCCAAGGGATAAATATGGTAAGCCCACCAACTGAAAGCGATGCAATACATGACCAAAGCATCTCAACCGCAGGCGTTTCATAAGCATTTATATATCGTAGTCCCCAAAATTATTTTTCCGATCAGATTAGGATGCACGCCTCCGATCGAGCTTTTTGGGTAGCCGTTGCCCAAAACCCACCTTTGTGATACCCTCACCCAGGGCTTCAGGATTGTGTTTTGCTCCCAACTTACAGGGTGCTACGCATGGAACTGCCACGGCGAATACGTCTGGGGAATGGGACGATTCCTTACAGTTCCGATATGTCGAGATTTATCGGGACTCCCCGGTGAGCCTCAATAACATGATGACAACATAAAAGGACCATGAAGCTTCTACTGGCAGAAACCCGAAGTGCAGGAGGAAAGCAGAAATGAAAAAGTTAAAAAAAGACTTGCAGGCTGTGACCACGGAGTTGAAGGCACTTACAAAGAAGGTAGGGCAACTGACGAGCAAATTGAAGAAGACGGCGGTGGAGGAGCTTGAGCACGCTCAGGCGGCTATTAAACTGAAATCCCCGGCACAACATGCAGCCGGCGCGTTGAAGACGCTGGCAAAGCAAACAGACAAACTGATCAGGTCAGTTGAAAAATTCGAGAAGGAGAAAGTTGCGCAAAGAAAGAAACCTAAAGCTAAGCCAGCCGGAAAGGCCCGTGCGAAGAAGGCTGCTGTTAAGAAGCCCGCTGCCAAGAAAGCCAAAAGAGTCACGGACACGGACCAGGTTATCAAGATCATCAAAATGTCAAAGAAAGGGGTTGGTGTGCCCACTCTCATCAAGAAGACTGGCCTTGATGACAAGAAAGTGAGGAGCATCATCAGTAGAGCGCTGAAGCAGAAGAAAATCAAGCGGGTTCGTAGAGGAGTTTATGCGGGGATGTGATGGGGCTCCGGCGGCCACAAAACTCTGGAAACGCCTAAAATTGAATCGTCTTGTAAGCATACATAAACGGAAGGTTTCGTGAGATGGAAAGACGAATAAAAACCATAATCATTTTGGCGCTGATAGGTATTGGAGCTTATTTTGCTTACAATTACATTGAAAGTCGGCATCAGATGAAACTCCAAACGGCTCTTGAGCAAGAGCACGCTGAACGACTAGCCAAGGAAGCCGCATTGCAGAGCGAGATTGCTGAACTTGAGGAAGAATTGGCCCAGTTCAGGCCAGAGCCGGTGTCTCCGGAGAAGATGGCTGAAGTTTTTGGGGGCGCGACGACAGCTGTCACCCCAGAGCTCGAAGAATTTAGCTGTGAGGAGTTGGAGAAACGAATCCTATCCTTTTTGGGCTACGTAGACAGGCAATCATACATGGAGGACTTCCAACGAGAGATAGGCACCCATGAACTGTTTCAGCAGATTGTTACCGAGTTGTCAGAAAAACGGCCGATAGTGGCGGGCGAAACGAAAGATCTGTATAGTTTGCTCATGAATGTGGCCCACTTTTATAGGGTTCTAGGCAAAGAACCGCTTAAGATGATTCTAGCCGTACTGAAGAACGAGCCTGGGGTGATCGAGGACGTAATGGCAAATTTCTTTGCATGGTTTTCTTTGTGCAACAAGTGTGAACAGGTGAAAACCAACTGCCCTTCAGTTGAGGTACTGTATGAATATGCTGGTTTTTTCCTGAATACGCTGGCTGGAAGAAGTTATTTATTGCGCAGAGATTCAAGAGTTAGATTTCTGACGAGCTACTATTCTGTTCTCATCCTTGATAAGGCAAACGACGAATCTTTGAATCCTTATGGCATAGACATCAGGCCCTATATTAATGTTTCTTCGTATGAAACCACCATCGTGAAAGGGCTTGCGTATCAAGAACGGTACTTGAAAAGACTGGAAGCATTGAAGAAAAAGTATGGGATGTGAGATGGGCAGTTGTATCTGTTGCATTTTTTTTGTTCCATGTTATTATAATTTAAGTGTTTATCAGATCTAGTCGCACTTTCTCAGCGCAGGCCAACGGCTACTAACCTTACATAGGGGGGTGATTGCATGACCAGCCGAGGAAAGCTCGTTGAGCGACGGAAGTATAAGCGATTTCAGGTCCCAAAAGGTGCATTCGTCGGGGTTGGTCCATACAATGCCAAAGTGGGACCGCTCAGGGATCTGAGCATGGGGGGGCTTGCCTTTTGTTATGTTGGGCGCGAAGAGCCCGAAAGCGAATCTTATTTGGATCTGTTCTGCACCGATAACAATTTTTTCTTGGGTCACTTACCGTTCAAAACAGTTTTGGATTGCGAAACAGTTGAGAAAATACCTTCCAGGGGTGAAACCATGAGGCGTTGTGGCGTGCGATTTGGCAAGTTGACGCCCGCTCAGAAAGCTCAGATAGAGTATTTTATTCAAAACCACGCCACAGGCGAAGTGTAAATATCAGGGCCAAATCTCTGTTCCTATGTCAAAGCGTGGGGAGCAGGGCCGGCAACATCTTGGCCTGTTGACGAAGAGACCCCTGCATAACTCCTTCCAACGCCCCTCTGTTCCCCAAGCATGTCTATAAGCTATCTCAATAATGCGTCTGACGCCCCATGGCGGGGTTGTCCCGATGTATCGGGACTCAAAATGCTCATCCCGCCGCAGCGTGACTGCGCGCCGCCCCCGCCTGGCCCTGAACCACGATCCACTTTTTTGAGATAGCTTTTAGTGTTGTGTCCCAGGAGTTTGTTCCAAGAATATGGAATCGCCAAAAAGCCATTTTCCTTGCTCCGTGAGCATTTTCGGGACATCAACTTCGCTCCGCTAAATCATGCACACAGTGGTTCTGTTCAAGCCGTCAGGCGC
>JBFEUB010000059.1:0-16762 GCA_041547605.1 Desulfobacteria bacterium | reverse complement strand
CTGGTTATGAGCACCCTTAATATTTTGGGGGAGATGATTTACGTTACAGTTCCCATTAAACGGATTAACTCTCCGAGATCCGAATCAACCGGGGCTGAAACCCTCGTGGTATTTAGGTGAGGAATGAAAAAGGAAGAGAAAAGCTGAAAAGCCCCAAAAGCGAACCATTTGACGAGGCAAGCTGAGAGGAGCTTGACTTTTGATTACTTTCATAGGAAGTTTATCGGGCGACTTTTAAAGAACGGATTGGATAGAAGATAGAATGAAAATACTGATTACTGGTGGAGCGGGTTTTATTGGTTCTCATGTGGCAGATCGTTTGCTGGAAATGGACGAAGAGGTATTCGTCATTGATGATCTTTCTACAGGCACCCTGAAGAATGTCGAGCATCTCCAGGAGAACCCGAGATTTCATCTCGTGGTGGATACCGTTCTCCACGAAGCGGTGATGAACGAGTTGGTCTTCAAGTGCGATGAGATCTATCACATGGCTGCAGCCGTGGGGGTGAAGCTCATCATGAACCGACCGGTGGAGACCCTGGAGACCAACGTCAAGGGCACTGAAATGGTGCTCAAACTGGCCAACCGGCATAAGAAAAAGGTTCTCATTGCTTCCACTTCCGAGGTTTATGGCAAGGTGATGGATGGCGGGAACCCCTGCCTCCTTTCTGAGGATACCGATCGACTGATGGGTTCCACCAGCAAGCGTCGCTGGGCCTATGCTTGTTCCAAGGCACTGGATGAGTTTTTGGCTCTGGCCTATTTTGAGGAGAAGAAGCTACCGGTGATCGTAGCTCGTCTGTTCAATACCGTGGGTCCTAGACAGACCGGCCAGTACGGCATGGTTATCCCTAACTTTGTACAGAAGGCTCTTATTGACAAACCCATCATCGTTTATGGCGACGGTACTCAGTCGCGCAGTTTCACCCATGTTTCCGACGTGGTGAATGCCATCATCGACCTCATGGCCGAACCTCGGACCACGGGACATGTGGTCAACATAGGTAGTACAGAAGAGGTGAGCATCAAAGAACTTGCCCTGCTGGTCAAGGAAATGACAGGCAGCAAATCGAATATCGAATATATCTCCTATGAGAAGGCCTATGGCCCGGGCTTCGAGGATATGAAGCGCCGCTGCCCGGATATTACGAGGATCAGGGAGCTGATCGGCTTCCAGCCGAAGATCGATTTGCGAGGCATTGTCCGCAGTGTCATTGATTACTATAAAACATAACCTTACCTATCTGCTCGCGTTTGCTATAGCTTTTTCTCTTTCCGCAGCACTGACCCCTCTGATCAGGCGAATGGCTATCCGGCTGGGTCAGGTGGCCAAGCCCCGTGAGGATCGCTGGCATGCCAAGCCCACGGCTCTCATGGGCGGGGTGGCTATCTTCGTCGCCTTTTCCGTAGCACTAGTAGCGACGTTATTTCTCTTGCCGGTTGAGGGCGCTCTTTCAGGGTACCTGCCACTATTTTTGAGCGGTCTCCTTATATTTTTGCTGGGCCTTATTGACGACATCTATTCCCTTCCCCCGCAAACCAAGCTGGTGGGGCAAATCATTGCTGCCGCCCTCCTCGTTTTCTTTGGCTTCAAGATCGACTGGTTCACCTCCTACACTCTGAACACATTTGTGAGTGTCTTCTGGATCGTGGGCATCACTAACGCTTTCAACCTCCTGGACAACATGGACGGGCTTGCTGCGGGGGTCGCCTTTATCTCGGCGCTGTTTCTGGCCCTCGTCACCTTGCTTAGCCCGGGATACGTTCCTGGAGACGGCCAACTCATGTTACTGGTCTTATTCATGGGAACGCTGCTGGGTTTTCTCCTATACAATTTTAACCCGGCTTCCATCTTTATGGGGGATTCCGGTAGTCTATTCATCGGCTTTCTGATGGCGGGAATCACTACCCACCAGCGTATCTTTCATTCCAGCCATATCCTGCCGATAATCATGGTCCCGGTGCTGATTCTCTTTATACCTATCTTGGACACCGGCTTTGTCTCGGTTATGCGCACACTCTTTGGCCGATCCGTTGCCAGGGGGGGGAAGGACCACTCTTCGCACCGGCTAGTGGCCATAGGTTTGCAAGAGCCGAAGGCCGTGCTCACGCTCTATAGCTTTTCGGTTCTGGGCGGTGCGGTGGCCTTGGTGGGCGCTCTGTTCGGAACAAGGACTTTTTTCACCTTTCTGGTCATTTTCCTGCTTATCTCACTTTTTTTCTGGCTTTACCTGGCAAGGGTACGCGTTTACCCTGAGAGCCAGAAAACTCTCATTGAAAGAAGTAATGCGCTTACCAGCATCTGGGTTGATTTCACCTACAAAAGGAGAATATTCGAGGTCATTCTCGATGTATTCTTAATTTGTTTTGCCTACTGGCTCTCCTACTTCCTTCGCTATGAAGGGGCGGCGTATGGGAGTAACTTCCCGTTGTTTCTCAAAACACTTCCAATCGTCCTTGCATGTTTGATGCTGGCATATTTCGGTTTTGGTGTCTACCGGGGTGTCTGGCGCTATACCAGCGTGACCGATCTTATTACATACCTCAAGGCGGTGACCAGCGGGATAGTGTTAAGCATTGTGGTTATCGTTTTCCTCTACCACTTTAGCGGTTTTTCCAGGACGATTTTTATGATCTATTGGGGAATTTTACTTTTTTCCCTTGCTGGTTCGAGGCTGTCTTTCCGGATCATAGCGGAGACTTTGCGGCGAAATTCGGTCGCTAATGGCCGACGGATACTCATTTACGGTGCAGGGGACAAAGGCGAGTTCGCTCTTCGAGAGATTCTCAATAATCAGATGCTGGCAATGACGCCCGTGGGCTTTATTGACGATGATGTGCGGAAACACAGTAGAAAAATTCAGGGGTATAGGGTTTTGGGTGGGCGAGATAGACTGGCGGAATTCGTCGTGAAGTACGGAATCCGCGAGATTATTGTGGCTTGTAGGAATATTCATCCCAAAAATCTTCAGGCCGCCTGCGCCGTTTGCGACCAGCTGGGAGTATCCATCAAGAATCTGGAGCTCTCCATAAAATAAAGGAGGCAAGACGAAAGCCTGGTTTTTGGAGACGAGAATATTCCTTGGGATGTCACTATCCAGACGGCACATTCTGAGAGCTTCAATTTTCCGGAAAATCCCGATTTAGTCGTATGCACGCCGTCAAAATGCGATGGAAGGACGTGGCATATTGTGATATGAATAGTTTGGGGACATGACAACGAAGTATAAAATTATTGTCATTACCGGAATGGTGATACTCTTTTCCTTTCTTTTTTTGATTGGGTTGGGTGACCGCGGTGCGGTTGACCTCTATCAACTCCATCTCACAAAGGTTCGTTTGAATAAGTCAAGCCTGGAAGTACAGAAAAAGAACGAGGCAATCTACCGCAATATCCAGCGGCTAAAAAACGATCCTGAATTCATAGAAAACATCGCAAGGACCGAGCTTGGAATGGTGGGAAAGGACGAGTTGGTTTATCAGTTCAGGAAGAAGGAATGATCTACCACTATTGATAACCAATGACTAATGATAAACTTGACAGTGCTTTAATGGATGAAGGCAGAGAAGATAACGCCGGTCCGGCAGCCACAATGACACTGGCAAAGCTTTACGAGAAACAGGGTTTTCTTGACAAGGCGGCGTCCGTATACAAAAAACTCCTTGTTATCGAACCAGGCCGGGCAGAGTTGAAAGAGGCGTTGGAGGCGGTCGAAAAAAAATTAGCGGGCTCCACCTTGAAGCCCCAGAAACCTGAAAAAGAAACCTCATTGGTCCATTTGACGCAGGAACAAAAAGTTGATGGCGAGAGGAAGAAAATGCCGGATCAAGAAAGTAAGGAAACGAGAAGAATTTTAGTAATACACGGCCCTAACCTCAACATGCTTGGCCGTCGGGAGCCATCAGTATACGGCACATCGACTTTACAAGAGATAGACGAAGAGATCAAAAAGACTGCCGCAGCATGCGGCATGCATGCTGATACCTTTCAGTCAAACCATGAAGGTGAACTGATCGAAAAGATTTATGAGGCCATTGATGGGTATGATGCGCTTATCATAAATCCTGCTGCCTACACACACACAAGCGTCGCCCTCAGAGATGCGCTCTTAACGCTTGATATTCCTATCATTGAAGTCCACCTTTCCAATATTTATCGACGAGAATCCTTCAGGCAGAAGTCTATGATTGCAGACGTGGTAACCGCTCAAGTTGTTGGTTTTGGGAAAGACGGCTATCCCATGGCAGTCAGGGCTGCTGCAAATATGACGCCCAGCGCGAAAAGCGCAAGGCAAAAGGGGTAAAGCAAAAAAGCTCTGCCCTGTGATCTGTACTGCATATTAACACGCCGGTCCCTTTTTTTACCGATTTGTACCTTGCCGGGTTCATCCTTGCGAGACCTTTGCATAATCCCTTCTCACTCGTTGGTATGAGCCCTTTTGCCCATCCATGGGCTTGCTCACTAAATCCTAGCACGTAGTGAAGCTTTGCGCTAAACTCGGCCCATAGGCCTCAAACAGTTTAGGATTTGCCCACTGTCGTGGGCCGTTCACATCGCCCGGATGGATGCCCAAAAAAGCTCATAATAATCATTCAAAGTGGTTATGCAAGGCGCTGCTTGCGAGGGGATCCGGGAAATTTCCCCAGACAACATTGTTGAAATCACCTAAAGCCCTTGCTCTTTAAGTGAGCAAAGGTTCGCAGACCCCAAAAAAGGAGGTTTTACAGCTGGACATGTATGACACGTCAGAATTTAGAAAAGGACTGAAGATAGAAATAGATGAAAAACCTTACGAGATAATAGAGTTCTTACACGTAAAGCCTGGCAAAGGCGGTGCCTTTGTTCGAACCAAGCTCAGGAACATGCTCAACGGTCGGGTTGTGGATCGCACGTTTCGCTCTGGAGAAAAGGTCGGGAGACCTGACCTTCGGGAGAGACAGATGCAGTATCTCTACAAGGAGGGGGTCAACTATTGTCTGATGGACAACGAAACCTACGACCAGATCTTTCTCTCAGAAGAACAGATTGGCGACAGCAGGATGTTTCTGATTGAGAATGAGACCGTGAACGTGGCCTTTCTTAACGAGAAACCGATCGGCATTGAGCTTCCGATCTTTGTTGAACTCACTGTCGCCGACACCGAGCCAGGCGTAAAAGGCGATACAGCTAGCAAAGTCACGAAACCTGCATCGTTAGAGACTGGTGCTGTGCTGCCTGTGCCGATTTTTATAAACGTTGGCGACAGGATCAAGGTGGACACCCGCACCGGCACCTATGTAGAGCGGGTGAAATGAGCCCGGTGTGGTTGACCGGCTCACTTCCTGGACACGCAGTGCTGCCGCACGGCAGAACCCCTGCCCATTAGGGCGGCGCGGCTGCACAAAGGATTGACGAGTGTTCATATTTTGAACAAACGTGAGGCAAAGTCGTAGCTTTCAATGTAGTGAGCTTCCAACAATGAACAATCACGATATACATGCCCTTCGCATTCTTGAGGAAATCGAAAAGGATAGCAGCCAGAGCCAGAGGGAGTTAGCCAGAAAACTCGATATCTCGCTGGGTTTGGTTAACGCCTTTGTCAAGCGTCTTGCGCACAAGGGCTATTTCAAGGTCACAACCATTCCAAAGAACCGCGCAAGATACATACTTACTCCAAAGGGTTTTGCCGAAAAGACCCGACTCACCTATGCATTTATTCAGCATTCCTTCCATTTCTACAAAAAGGCTCGGGGAAAACTCAAGAGGCTTTTCAGCACCCTGGAAGATGGGGGCATCCAAAGGGTTGTGTTCTATGGTGCCAGCGACCTTGCGGAAATTGCCTATGTATCCCTAAAGGAGACAAATCTGGAATTGGTTGGGATTGTGGATGATTTCAAATTTGGAGAACAGTTCCTTGGCTATACCGTGATGCACCCTTCGATCGTGACGCGATTAGAATACGACAAGATAATCGTGACATCCATCAGCTCCAAACATGATATTTATGAAAATTTGGTCAAACTGAACATTGCCAAGGACAAAGTCTCCTGGCTTGAGTGAAAGCTGGACGCTGGTTCCCTGATACTGGACAAAAAACAGAGCTATAACTAATACGGTCAAACAGTGACCCAGTTTAGAATTGGATCGCCTGTATGCTCACGCGGATGCGTTGCACATCCCAAACTAATGGGACTGTCACCACAACCGTGACGGCAGCCTTAATATTGTTTATAGATCCGGAAAAAAGGTCTCAAGGTCTCAGCCTGACGGAGGGTAGTAGACAGCTTCTAGGCAGGGTGGCAGGGGTTAGGAGTCGAATCGAGGGACGGGGAGTTTATAAAACTTGATATCTTCTCGTCTAAGCATCTCCTCTTCGGCCTCAGTGCTGGTTCCCCGGATATTGCGCTTTTCCGTGACATCATAATGCATCTTTAAGGCCTCCCGGGCAAAATTTGCGCCGACATCCTCAAAATTATTTTCCAAGAACTCCATTGTCTTTTCCATCGCAGCCCGCTCTTCACCCTTGAAATCTTTGTTTTCCGGGCAGGTTGGACCTCCCTTGATGGAAACCTTCGAAGGAACCACTGCAACTGAGGTATCACCGCATACAGGACAGGCTATCAGCTCTTTGCTGCTCTGAGCCTCATAGGCCTTTAGGTCTTCAAACCATCCCTCGAAGGCATGGCCCCCAGTGCATTTTAAATCGTAAACAATCATTGTTTCTAACCCATTTTTTATATCATGTTATTGCCTTCAATTCAAAAGAAATTGTTGACAACAAGAAGATTATTCAATACGTGTACCACAACTCGTCGACTTTGCGAAGTCTGGTGGATATGACGCATGGATAGGGTTATGAAAATTGGTGTTCCATTTGTTCTCTGTTTTCTTCTCATGGTGGTGCCTGTCCATTCGGAAACTATGTATGTCATAGATGATATAGAGGTGATGGTTCGAACCGATCCCGGGGCGAGACGCAAGATTGTGGCCATGCCCACGTCGGGGACTCGGGTTGAGGTGCTGGAAACAAAAGAAGGATGGTCCAAGGTACGCCTTCCCGATGATGAAGAGGGGTGGATGCTGAGCCGATATTTGAGTTCGGGGCCGCCCAACAAGGTGATTATCGCTTCGCTGAAACGTGAAAACGAAGCCTTAAAACAGCGGGTGAAAACCCTTAACGAGGAGAATCCTCGTCTCAAGAGTGAAAGAGGCGATCTCCAAAAAGCGCTGGCTAAGCAGACAAAGACTGCAAATGCCCTGAGTACGTCCTATGAAACCTTGAAGAAGGAATCTTCGGAATTCCTGGCCTTGAAGGCCTCCCATGAAAAGGTTTCTAAAAATCTGGCTGCAAGGACCCAGCGTCAGGCGGAACTTGAAGAGCAAGTAAAAGATCTTCAAAATACTCGAACTCTACAATGGTTTCTGGCAGGCGCAGGAGTACTCTTTGTAGGATTCATCGTAGGATTCATGACGCGACGTCCCAAGCGGCGGCCGTCCCTGCTTTGAGGGTTTCCCTGACGAAGGACGGATTTCTGTTCAGCTGCAGTCAGATTGGGTCCGTTTTTTGCAAACAGACTTTCCCCGTTTGACCCCTTCATTTGCATGTTCCATGTCGCCCAAAGGCGAATTCCAATTGGAGCGAGATCCCGAGGTTCTGAGAATAAACGATGGAATACAAGTATGATTTTCTGATCATTGGGAGCGGCATTGCAGGCCTGAGCCTTGCTTTAAAGGTAGCCGAATTCGGTCAGGTGGCCATCGTCACCAAAAAGGAGGCCATGGAAACCAGTACCAATTATGCTCAGGGAGGAATTGCCTCGGTCTTTAGCCCGTCTGATTCCTTTGATCTTCATGTTCGGGACACCCTGGAGGCCGGTGACGGGCTCTGCAAAGAAGCGGTTGTAGAGATGGTTGTAGAGCAGGGCCCGCAGCGGATCCGGGAACTTATGGACTGGGGGGTGGCATTCACACGGGACAGCGCGGGTAAGATGGAACTTGATCTTGGTTTGGAAGGGGGGCATTCGCAGAAACGGATTGTACATGCGGGCGATCTTACGGGCCGGGTCATCGAACAGGTACTTGTGGATAGCGTTAAGAATCATCCGCAGATAAGCCTTTTTGAAAATCACATTGCAGTTGACTTGATTACCTATTCGACTAGGATGAAGCGGGGGATTGTGACAGCGGCCCATGAGGATTTGTGTTGTGGGGCCTACGTACTGGATACCGAGACCAATGAGGTTCTTACATTCCAAGCTAAAATTACAATTCTCGCCACGGGCGGGGCGGGCAAGATTTATCTCTTCACAAGCAATCCAGACATAGCCACGGGCGATGGGATTGCCATGGCGTACCGGGCGGGAGCTCTGGTCGCAAACCTGGAATTCGTGCAATTTCATCCCACCTGCCTTTACCATGCCGAGGCCAAGAACTTTCTCATATCTGAGGTGGTCAGGGGCGAGGGCGGGGTGCTGATCGACTCACGAGGCCGTGCCTTCATGGGAGATTACGATCCAAAGAAGGATCTGGCCTGCCGCGATATTGTGGCTCGCGCTATTGACAGTGAACTGAAGAAGAGTGGGGACGCTTGCGTTTTTTTGGACATTTCTCACTTGGATGCTGCCTTTGTTAGGGCGCGTTTTCCAAACATTTACAAGAAGTGTCTTTCTTTGGGTATAGACATCACCAAGGAGCCCATCCCGGTGGTCCCCGCAGCCCACTACATGTGTGGAGGGGTTCTGGTAGACACTGAAGGCAAGACCGACATAGAGAGGCTGTATGCCATAGGTGAGACAGCGTGCACGGGGCTGCATGGAGCCAACCGCCTTGCCAGCAATTCCCTTCTTGAGGCCGTTGTTTATGCTCACAGGGCAGCGGAGCAGGCGGTGAAGGATCTGGGGTCTATTAATGACCAGGCTTGCCGTGATCTGCCCCACTGGGATCCAATGGGCACCATAGACAGCGATGAGGCAATCGTCGTTTCCCACAATTGGGACGAGATCCGACGCACCATGTGGAACTATGTCGGGATTGTTCGCTCCAACAAGCGACTCCTGCGCGCCCGAGACCGGATTGAAAGAATCCAGAAAGAGATTCGTGAATATTATTGGGATTTCAAAATTACGTCGGATCTGATCGAGCTACGAAACATTGCCATGGTGGCAGAACTCATCATCCAGTGTGCCATGTTAAGAAAGGAGAGCCGCGGTCTGCATTACAATATCCAGTACCCGGAAAAGGATGACAAGTTCTGGCTCAAGGATACCGTACTGCGGAGGCCGTTTGTGGGATAACCTATTGCGCATTCAGAAGGGTTTTGTCAAAGACTGGGGTACTCCATAGTCTTTGAATTTGGAGGGTGATATATGGTCGTCTCCATATAGTTTCTGAGCTTCGAGGAGCAAAATTCTCTGGGAGTTGATCATTTCAAAGATTTCTTTTGGAACACTGCTGGTTTCCTTTTGATAAAATTTCTCTACAATCTCAAGTTTCTCCAAAAGCTCGGGTACACGCATAACAAACTGAACTTCATACTGATCTCGCGAGTAACTTGCTCCTAACTCTCTTTTGAAAAGCTCAGCCAGGTCCTCATATTTGGGAATGAAGCCGGTCGGCGTTGCATAGGCTCCCACCTTCCTATTAATCCTTCTTTCAATCCACCTGATCCAAACCTTTTTGTCCATCTTGGTGTTCAAGAAATCTCCTGCTTCATCCCTCAGAAAGTAATTTACATAAAATATCCTTGGCGGTTCTTTTAGGTCGTTGGCAAATTGGATGTGTTTTTCCAAGTATTTGCCAATAGGAATGGATACAAACTCCGTGTTGGCCATGGGATTGATAATGACTTTTGCGCCGGCGCCACCAACGGTTGCAGCCGTTGGCTCAGATTCGATACTTGCGCCATAGAACACGCCGTGAACCCAACCGTACGATTGTGATACAGGTACGGGTCTTTTTGAGCTGCGCCCTCCGTAGATAATGCCTTGGAGGTCAACCACCTGCGTTGGGTCAAAGTTTTCGATCCCTTCCAACGCAACGCAGAACCGGGCATTGTCATGAGACACGGGAATCAATTTGCCTTTATCGTCCTTTTTCCCTTGCCACCAAGAGCCAGAATGATTGTATCCCTTTGAGGGAACTTCCACCTGTCCCATACCCTGCCAATAAGGCCTACCATCAGCCTCAAGAACATTGGAGAATATGACTTCCCCGGGTTTCACAAGAAGTGCGTGGCAATATGGATCATCTTCTGGGTTGACGTCCTTGATGACACCGAATATGCCCTTTTCAACATTGGCTGCGTATGCCTTGCCATCTTTTTTCCGGACATGGGCTAGGTCGTCGCCGACAATATCGAAGAGCATGGAGGTGGAAGTCTTGCCACACCAACTCGGAAAAGCACCAGCGATATACGTTACCCTTTCTCCTTCATAGCTGGGAACCGCTGAAACGAAGAAATGTTCAGAAAGCCAGTCCTCCTCGGCAGCCTTTCTTATGGCAAGACGATGAGCCAGTTTTTTTGCGGCAACCGTATTTCCGGCATATTGTGTGTTGACGCTATAAACAAAATTGTTTTCCAGATCTATGAACATTCTGCGTAGGTGAATATCGTGGCTCACCCCATTCTCTAAAGAGCCTGCGGAGTGTAAAAAAGCAAAGAATTCATCCTTGCCTGTCTCGTTTTTGAATAGCTCATACCCCGAGCGATAGAGTATATCTTCACTGTGGGCGACATAGTACGAATCAGTGATCTGCAAACAGGGTATGGAAAATTCCGTTCCCAATGGTCCCAAGGAGTAAAAACTAACGACCATTTCTTTCCCGCGCATGATACCATTCATGATGCTGTTTATTTCATTCAGACCCTCTTGTCTATCTACAGAATTCAGGGCAGGGCCGAGTGATGTGCCGCCCGATACGAGGAACCTGGTGTTTGCTGGATCTCTCCCCTGATCTTCATACCCATCATAGTGAATCGTGTGTCCTGACATAACAAGACGCTTTTCCTCACCACGACTTATTGCCTGCTCCCGAACTTGGTCCAGGTCATCCAGAGAGCCAGTCGAAACATAAACAGAGTCAGGCTGAAATTTGATAATGGCGTCTGCAATGATTTCGTTTAGAGCCGTGTTATTTAGAGCCAGGAGCTTTTTCAAGCTGTCCGAGCCCAACTTGCTTTCAAGTATATTGTGTTCAGACATGGGAAGTTCCTCCCTATCCCTTTTGCAGGGCTTCAGCGAAGATAACAAAAAAACTTGCATAACACAGGCTATGGCCCAAATCAACTATAACCCCACTTGAGCGTAAACAAAATGAAGAAACATTGGATCAAATTAAAGCTAAACTACACTCATAGCTCTATTTGGAATTTTATATCTCTTCCACCGATGAAATATAATCCTCTTCTTGGACCTTCATTTTGTTTACCCTTCGGGAAAGCCGATCATATCCCATCTCCGGCGGTGTCAAATGCTCGCAGTAGCTTACTATGGCTTCACCCTTGACGCCTTGGATCCAGGGCATCCTCGACTTTCGCTCAATTAAGGTAAAACAATCATGTATTGACTTGATGTCGTGAATCACATAAAGATTACCAGTGGTTGAACTGCAACAGCGAGTGCATTCCCAGTCCCGACTTGTCGGGACTGCAGGGAGCTTCAATAACTGTGCGTTAAGATTTTACTGATCAGAAGGGGTGCGTCATGAACCACGAATTGCCGGAGGATCTTAAACGCTGCGTGGCCTTTCACGGTCATTTGTGCCCTGGACTCGTCTATGGCTATTTGGTTGCAAAGGAAGCCATGCAGCTTCTTAGTCTCGATCGATCCGAAGACGAGGAGGTCGTGGTGATCAGTGAAAACGACACATGCGCTGTGGACGCCCTTCAGGTGGTTCTTGGCACAACGGCCGGAAAAGGGAATCTGATCATAAAGAATTACGGGAAGAACGTATTTACCATCCTCAATCGATTGGACGGACGGGCTTTTCGTTTCTCCCGGAAGCATCAATACACGTATGAAGGTGAGAGCCAAGACGCGTTTCGCAGGCTTGAAGCAGCCATTGCCGCCGGAACGGCAACCACAGAAGAACAAGCACACCAAAGATTGCTCAAATCACTAGACCTTGTTTCCAAGCCCTTTGGTGCAGTCTTTAGCACCACAGAAGTGCACCTCCCTGAGCCGCCTTACGCGCCGTTGGCTCCCTCTGAGGCATGTGCCAAATGCGGTGAGATGACCATGTCTACCCGGATGGTGGAGACAGAAAGTGGTAAACACCTCTGCATACCGTGTGCGGAGGGAGAGGGGCAGGGGGAGTGGCAAGGATAGTTTCCACACCTCCAGCATCCCACAACCCCGTCGAATTGCAGCGTCTCATCATCATGACATATGTTCGATCCGTTCTGAGTATCAAGTCAAGATCGTCTAAGCTTTCAACACGCAACTCGTAACGCGAAACCCACAACCCGTGCCAGGTCCATCACTCTATCCCGTCTACTTGGCACGATCTCGCGCCTATTTGACACGACATATCAGGTGCTTATTTTATTGGCAAAACAAAAAGATTTCACGGAAGTTAGACGCTGAGAGGAGAGAATCATGCGTTTTGACAAGTTAACCATAAAATCTCAGGAAGTGATTCAAGGCGCTCAAGCCCTGGCGGGTCAGTTGGGTCATCAGCAAATTGAGCCGGAGCACCTGTTGAAGGTCATGTTGGACCAGTCCGAAGGGATTACTCGTTCCATTCTTCAGAAGCTGGGCGCCTCGCCTGAAGGGGTTTTGCGTGAGGTCACCGATGCCCTTGAGAAAAAGCCCAAGGTAAGCGGCGCTGGTACGGGGGAGGTTTTTATCTCTCCAACCACCAAAAAAGTGCTGGATGGGGCCTTTGCCGAAGCCGCCAAAATGAAAGATGAATATGTGAGCATCGAACACATCCTGGTAGCTATGACGGACGAGAAACAATTGGATGTGGCTCGTATCTTGGCCAGCGTTGGAGTGACGCGAGATACCATTCTTAAAGTCCTCCTGGACATACGCGGCACCCAGCGTATCACTGATCCGAACCCTGAAGAGAAATATCAAGCCTTGCAAAGGTTTGGCCGGGACTTGACAGATCTTGCACGGCTCGGAAAGCTCGACCCTGTGATCGGTCGTGACGAGGAGATCCGGCGTGTGGTTCAGGTCCTTTCTCGTCGAACCAAGAACAACCCGGTCCTCATCGGCGAGCCCGGTGTCGGTAAAACTGCCATCGTGGAAGGTTTGGCGCAGCGAATTGTGAATGGCGACGTCTCTGAGACCCTCAAAAATCGGCGACTTGTTGCCCTTGACATGGGTGCCCTGGTGGCAGGTGCGAAATACCGTGGGGAATTTGAGGATCGCTTAAAGGCTGTTCTAAAAGAGGTGGAAGCTGCCGAAGGCGAGATTATCATGTTTATTGATGAGCTCCACACCATGGTGGGGGCTGGGGCTGCTGAGGGGGCAGTGGATGCCTCAAATATGCTTAAGCCCGCTCTGGCTAGGGGCACGCTGCGGTGTGTGGGTGCTACGACCCTGAATGAGTACCGGAAGTATGTAGAAAAGGATGCGGCGCTGGAGCGGCGTTTCCAACCCGTCCTTGTTCAGGAACCCACGGTGGAAGACACTATCTCCATCTTGCGCGGTCTGAAGGAGAGATACGAGGTCCATCACGGGGTGCGAATCAAGGACTCCGCCATTGTGGCGGCGGCTAGCCTGTCCCACCGCTACATCTCCGATCGATTCTTGCCGGACAAGGCCATCGATTTAATTGATGAGGCCGCCTCCAGACTCAGGATTGAGATTGACAGCATGCCTGCTGAGATCGATGAGGTTGAGCGCAAAATCGTCCAGGCTGAGATTGAAAGGGAGGCTCTTAAGAAAGAAACCGATGAAGCCTCTAAGGAACGACTAGGCAAGCTTGAAGAGGACCTCGCGGCCATGAAGGAAAAGAGCCGGGAGATGAAGGCCCACTGGCAAAATGAAAAAGAGGCGATTCAGACTATACGTCAGGTCAAGGAGGAACTGGAGCGCTTGGGCATCGAGGAACAACAGGCTGAGCGAGAAGGGAATCTCGCCCGCGCCGCGGAGCTTCGATACGGTGTGGCAAGCGATTTGAGGCAGCGCCTTGAGGAGGCAAACAAGAGGCTTGTGGAACTTCAGGCTGACCGCAAGATGCTCAAAGAAGAGGTGGATGACGATGATGTCGCCGAAGTCGTCTCCTCGTGGACCGGCATACCGGTTTCGCGGATGATGGAAGGCGAGCGGGAAAAGCTCGTGCATATGGAGGAGCGACTCGGAAAGCGGGTGGTTGGCCAGAATGACGCGGTTGTGTCGGTGTCCAATGCGGTGAGACGCGCTCGGTCAGGTCTGCAAGACCTCAATCGGCCGATCGGGTCTTTTATATTTATGGGACCCTCAGGCGTAGGCAAGACCGAACTGGCCAAGGCTTTGGCTGAGTTTATGTTTGATGACGAGCAAGCCATGGTCCGCATTGACATGTCTGAGTATATGGAAAAACACTCGGTCTCCAGACTGATTGGTGCGCCCCCTGGTTACGTCGGCTATGAGGAAGGTGGACAGCTGACCGAGGCGGTGAGGCGGCGACCCTATTCCGTGGTGCTTTTTGACGAGATTGAAAAGGCCCATCCAGAGGTCTTTAATGCGCTTTTGCAAATTCTGGATGATGGGCGCATGACCGATGGCCATGGTCGGACCGTTGATTTCAAGAATACCGTCATTGTCATGACCTCTAATGTGGGAAGCCACTGGATCCAGGAATTGGGTGTGGACCAGCGAGAAGAAATGGAAAAACGGGTCATGGAGGCATTGCGGGCCAGTTTCAAGCCAGAGTTTCTAAATCGGGTCGATGATATCATGATCTTCCGTAATCTTACGGCCGAGCAACTCAATGCCATTGTGGAGATTCAACTTGGACACCTGCTGCATCGGCTTGAGGAACAACATCTGACACTTGAACTCTCGGAAGCGGCTAAGGCGCTTTTGGCTCGGGAGGGCTATGATCCCACATTCGGGGCTCGTCCCTTGAAGCGAGCTATCCAGAAATATGTGGGAAACCCCCTGGCCATGGAGATGCTTCAGGGAAACTTTGGAGAGGGGGCCCACATTGTAGCAGATGTGAATGAAGGAAAGATCGTTTTCAAGACAAAATGAGCCGGCTTTGGGCGAGGAGGCAATTTCCCCCAAAAGCCGTGATAATATGCACCGCATTTGATTTAAGCGTGCTGCCAAGTCCTCCGTATCACGGCTTGTTTAAGAAAGTCGTTCTTCGCTCTAAAAAACGGACTGGAAGAAAAAGCGCACTAAAGGAGTTCTTTTGCAGAGGGGGCCCGCATCGTGGCAGATGTGAATGAAGGAAGGATCGTTTTCAGGGCTCGCTATCCCAGAAGCATTGCATGTTGATGAATTATTGCGTAAAATAATCTTAATAAAGAAATGAGAAGGAGGTCAAGAACAGGGAATGGGAAATTCGATAAGAACTGGAATCCTCTTGGCTGGGCTGACTGTCCTCGTCATGATTATCGGCAATCTCTTGGGGGGACGGCAGGGGATGATCATTGCATTTTTCTTTGCGGTGATCATGAACTTTGGCAGCTACTGGTTTTCGGATAAGATCGTGTTACGCCTTTATCGGGCTATACCGGTTTCCGAAGCAGAGGCCCCCCAGTTGCATCGTATTGTTAGACAACTGGCCCAACAGGCGGGCCTCCCCATGCCAAAGATTTGTATCATGCCTTCTGAATCCCCAAATGCCTTTGCCACCGGCCGCAATCCCCAACATGCTGTGGTGGCCGTCACGCAGGGGATTCTGAAATTATTGAGCGAAGATGAGCTCAAGGGTGTGCTGGCTCACGAGTTGGCGCATGTGAAGCACCGGGACATTTTGATCGGCTCCATTGCGGCCACTTTGGCTGGAGCCATCATGATGATTGCGTCTATGGCTCGGTGGGCGGCCCTGTTTGGTGGCTTTGGAGGTCGAGATGATGATGACGGCGGGGGCGTGATCGGCCTCATTGCCATGTCCATCCTGGCTCCTATAGCAGCCATGCTGATCCAGATGGCCATATCACGATCCAGGGAGTATGCAGCGGATGCGGCAGGTGCCTCTTTTACGGGAAGCCCTCACGGTCTGGCCAAAGCCTTGCAAAAGATATCCTCAGCATCCCGGCAGATACCCATGAAAGCGGAGCCGGCAACGGCCCATATGTTTATAATGAACCCTCTGTCCGGTAAGAACCTTATGAACCTCTTCAGCACCCATCCACCGGTGGAAAAGAGGATAGAAAAGCTAACGGGCCAGGGATACGCATAGGCTGGCGCTATAGACTGGACTGCACTGGAGACGGGCACGGGCTTGACCTGGACCGTCTCTTTTTTTGGCAACCGGTCCAGGTGCAAAATGCTTTGTTGAGTAGTCATTCTGCTTTTCCATATTTTAGTCAGAATCGTCCCATTCTCATAGGAGGACAAGCTGCCCACCCAGCAATCTCCTTTTGAAGCTCTGTTTTAATTTGACAGCCTTGCCGGTGGATGATAGATGCCTTGGATTGTTCAGTAGCGCTTTGAGAACCATAGTTGAGTAGTTGAGTGGTTAAAGCCCCCACGGATTGACTACTTATTATGGAGAGCATCTCATAGTTTGCATCCACGTGGCCAAATGTCTATAAGTCATCGCGGGGTATCTCTTTTTGAGGTCAGGTCACGGAATATTGCCCGGCAGGTGTCCAAACGGCACCATGTTCGGCATGCG
>JBFEUB010000058.1:0-16940 GCA_041547605.1 Desulfobacteria bacterium | reverse complement strand
TTGAGGGACCTGTCAAGCCATATCACTGACCTGACCTCAAAAAGAGAGGTCCCCAATTCTTGCGTGATCCATGGCAAACAATATGATATGCTCCTTAATCGTGAAGAAAATGCATCTTCACAACATGTTTGGTTGTCCACATGGGGGTCCAGAAGCCATCTCAAAAATGCGTCTGAAGCCCCATGGCGGCGTTACGAGTCGACTCAAAATGCTCACATACTGCCGTTATGCTGTGCTTTTTCGCCGCCCCGCGCCTTGCCCTGCACCCTGATCCACTTTTTTGAGATAGCTTCTAGCTGAAAGGAAAGACATGCTGGGCATTTCAACATGCTGGTGGCACGAAAAAGTAGACCGGGCAGACCGTATTGTTAACGACATCGTTCAACTGGGTCTGGGCGGCGTGGAGTTGGAATACCGTATCACAACAAGCATGTACCAGGAGATGAAACCTCTCTTGAAAGGGGCGGTTCGTGTTCTAAGCATCCACAACTTCTTTCCCTTACCAGAGGATTTCGGTCTTAGTCAAGGTAGCGGGGACCTGTTCCTCCTGTCCAGCGCGGACCCTGAGGAACGCTCAAGAGCTGTTAAGTACACCATCCAAACCATCGAGCATGCCCATGATTTGGAGGCGCATGCGGTGATCCTGCACCTGGGGCGGGTCGACATGTCGAATCCAACAGAAACTTTCTCAAGCCTGCACAAAAGCGGCAGAATGGATGAAAAGGATATGCTGGCTCTGATCGACGAGCAGAGGGGTATCAGGCAAGCCATGCACCAGAAAAATCTCGATGCGATCCTCCTCAGTCTGGAAGCGCTGACCATAGAGGCCGAGAGAAAGGGGGTTTTTCTGGGTGTTGAAAACCGGTATCATTTTCACGAAATTCCAGATTTTGGCGAAATAGGGTTTATCCTCAAGACATTCCAAGGTGGCCATATTGGGTACTGGCATGACGTGGGGCACGCCAGAGTCCAGGAAAATCTGGGCATTCTTAGCCGACACCAGTTATTGGAGGCTTATTCGGAACGCATGATAGGCATCCACCTGCACGATGTAAGGGGCACAGAGGACCACCTCGCACCGGGGCAAGGTGAAATAGACTTCGAAGAAATAAAACCTTACCTCAACGCCTCTGTCCCGAAGATCCTGGAGATAGATCCGTGCAGGGCAAACAGGAAGGACCTGACGGAGGGGATCCGGCTTATCCAATCACGTGGGCTATAACCTTTTGACCTGTAATCAACAAAGTCGGCTACCTTTGTGAACGTGCTGCCTCAGAATCCGACAAGGATTCTGACACAGCCGAAAAAACCTCATCAACCGTGATCGCCTCCATGCACCTTGGCTCGGTGCAACTGGTCTTGCGGTGGTTGTACGCTGAAAGACAAGGGCTGCAAGCTAACCCCGCGGATAGGCAGGTTGTATTCCCACCCAGCGGAGCGTAAAGCAACGGCGTCTCCGGCCCAAACAGCACGATGTTCTTGATGGACGTCAGCCCCGCAAAGTGCGCCGGACCCCCATCTGCCGTGACCAGAACATCGGCTAAATTCAATAAGTCAAGCAAATCCTCGAACGAAGTCTGATTGGTAAAGTCGATACACTGTTCCGGGCCTACACGACTGCGTATCGTTTTAGCATCACGGGCTGCGCCGGCCAGGCCGATAACGATGACCACGGCATTGAATTGCCCGAGGATCCTCTGTGTCAGGCCTACATAGTTCTCAACAGGCCAAGCTCGGATCGGTAATAGATCCCCAGCATTGGGGCTCAGCAAGACCAGATGCTCGGCTGCGTTCACCATCGGGTTTATGGCAGCCAAACGGGCCTTGAGGCCGTTCAACGCCGATTCACTCGACTGATACCCCGGCGTCTCGATTTCATGCTCCTGAATGATTTCCTTAACGAGTGGACATTCACCCTCGTGCTCAATCGATTTGACGAGGGCCAAGAAGTTCCTGGAGATATGTTGATGGGGATTGTAGAGGACTCGGTGGGTCATGAAGCTCCCACGGTACAGCCCTTCCTCGTGATACTTCCCATATCCGACCCGCATCCGAGCCCCGCTCAAACCACTCAACAAGGCGGAAAAGCGTGAAAACAGTTCTAAGTCAAAGATGGCATCAAGGCGTGCCGCTCGCATGGCGACCAGTGCCTTGACCGTACTGGCAAGAAAATGAAGCGGCGAGCGAACGCTTATTGTGAGGACACGGTCCCTGGGAACGATATCGAGTATGTCCGCTGAAAATCGGTTTTGCTCAAATATGAGAAAGTAGAGCTCTGTTCCCTGATACCGCCTGATCACGTACTTCATCGCGGGATACGCAAGGACGGCGCTTCCCATCTCTGAAAGCTCTAAGAAGAGAAACTTGTTGGACGTTGTTTCCCACGCGGGCTTGTCTTTTGGTTGGGCCGCGAAGAAGTCACGGACTTTGTAGCCCATGGAAACAGCAAAGCAGGCCGGGATGCCTACCCATCTGTCAATGGCCCTGATCAGATCAAGATTCATTTCCGATTTCGCACAGTCTGGTTGTCATGCTCCTACTCGAAGAGAACCCGCGCAATATCGTTGTAAAACACAAAAATCATGAGGAGGACCAGAATAAAGACACCAACCTGTTGAGCGACTTCTCGCATCTTGATGTTGACGGGTTTTCGGGTTATCGCCTCAATGATAAAGAACATAAGGTGTCCTCCGTCCAGAACAGGGATTGGCAGCAGGTTGATGATCCCCAGGTTAACACTCAACAGTGCTATGAAAAAGATGAGATTGATGATACCAGCCTTGGCCTGTTGTCCTGCCAACTGGGCAATCATAATCGGCCCGGCGAGTGTCTTAGCCGAAACAGTCCCACTGATGACCTTTCCAATCGCCACGACCGTAAGCTTGGCGATCTGCCAGGTCTGGTAGACACCTTCAGCAACAGCCTGAAAGGGGTTAAGTCGCTCTACAGAAAATGCCCCGGAGGCTGTTATTCCTATAAGATATTTCTCTGTCTGTTCGCCAAACAGGTTTTGAGAAGAAACGAGTTTCGGGGTTATCCTCAGCGAGATTCTTTCGTTGTCACGCAATATTTCGATCTGTAACGGACGACCACCACTTTGCTTGATCAGCGATGCCAACTCGTCCCATCGACTCACTGGTGTGCCATTGATAGATACAATACTGTCCCCAGCACGCATACCGCTTTCATAAGCAGGCATCCCCTCTTGTACTTCTCCGACCTCGGGTTTCATGATCGGAAGGCCAGCAACCTGAAAGAATACAAAAAAGATGACAACGGATAGCAAAAGGTTGAATGCCGGACCTGCGAGCACGATCAGGCTTCGTTTAAGAAGACCTTTATGGGAAAAGGACAAAGGGATAAGTGAGTCATCCAGCTTTGTATCTGGCTCTTCCCCTACCATTTTTACGTATCCCCCCAGGGGAATGGATGAGATCATATACTCGGTCATGCCAATTTTTTTGCCCACGATCTTGGGACCAAACCCCAGAGAGAACTTCTCTACCCCAACACCCATCAGTTTTGCCAAAAGAAAGTGACCGAACTCGTGCGCAAAGATCAGCACACCCAGAACAATGACAAACGAAATAATGCTGGCACTCATATAGCTTCCTCTGCTGCCTCTCGCGCCCAAGCCGCCGCCTCGAGGATATCCGAAAGCCCAGGCTCGGAAACCGGTGTATGCTTATTCATAACCTGTTGAACCACATCGATAATACTCCTGAACCCGATCCGGTGTTTCAGGAAGGCTTCAACAGCCACTTCATTGGCAGAACTTAACACCGCCGGCATGGTCATTCCGAGCTCACATGCCTCAAGGGCCAAAGCGAGACACGGAAACTTTTCCAAGTCGGGTTCCTGAAAGGTAAAAGAACTTGTTTCAACGAAGTTGGGAACAGGTAGACCGAGGGGAAGTCGTTCGGGATGGGACAAGGCATAAGCAATCGGCACCCTCATGTCAGGCAAACCGAGCTGCGCTATGACAGAACCATCCCTATACACCACCATCGAATGGATGACACTTTCAGGATGGATAATCACTTCAATAATCTCTAACGATACATCGAAGAGCCATTTTGCCTCGATGACTTCCAGTCCTTTGTTCATGAGTGTGGCCGAGTCTATCGTGATCTTGGGCCCCATCTCCCACGTAGGATGACGTAGGGCCATCTCAGGAGTAATCTTATCAAGATCTTCTGCCGGTCTATCCAAAAAAGGTCCTCCAGATGCGGTGAGAATAATCTGCTTGAGATCTTGTCTGCGGTGTCCGACAAGGCATTGAAAAATGGCGCTGTGCTCGCTGTCCACAGGGACCACTGAGACTCCCCTTTTCCGGGCGGCGCCCATCACCAGTTCCCCCGCCATCACCAGGCTCTCCTTGTTTGCTAGAGCAACCGGCTTGCCAGCCTCAATGGCAGCGAGAGTGGGAAGGAGGCCAGCTGATCCCACCATGGCCGAAACCACCAAGTCAGCCGAAGTCCACGCTGCAGCAGTTCTATAGCCCTCCAAGCCATGCAGTATTTCCACGCCCGTTGAACGCATGACCATGTCTTTGAGCTGCCCGGCCAGATCTTCATCCATAACCACGACTACGTCAGGGGTGAAACGCCTGGTTTGCTCGGCCAAGAGCTCCACGTTTTGGCCCGCTGCCAGAGCCGCAACCGAGAATCGCTCTGGAAACTGCTCTACCACACGCAGAACATTCCTGCCAATTGAGCCCGTAGATCCAAGTATCGAAAGACGTTTCATTTTCGTTAACCGATGGATGATTCCTGATCTGTCTTATTGAAGCGCCGTGCAGTCCCGATAAATCCCGATGCTCGGGACAAATCGGGTCAGGGAATGCGCTCGCTTTTGCCGTTCAATCATCAACTGCTCAACAAATAGGTCTTAAAATAATAAAGTGCCGGGGCTGCAAAAAGCAAGGCATCAATCCGGTCCAGGAGCCCTCCATGCCCCGGGAAGATCTTGCCAGAATCCTTCAGTTGGACCGAGCGTTTCAACATCGATTCAAACAGATCACCGGCCTGCCCTAAAACCCCCATAACCATGACTAAGGCAATCCAGTAACCCCAGCCAAATTCCGGAAAGCAGCATTTCTTGAAAAAAGCACCGATCAACAAGTTGCCCGCCAATCCGCCCAGCGCCCCTTCAACGGTTTTGCCGGGACTTATGCCAGGCGAAAGCTTGCGTCGACCAAACGCCTTTCCAGTGTAATAGGCAGCGCTATCTCCGGCGATTATGACTGCCATGAGAAAAAACATCCACGTGGCCCCCTGATACCCATCCCGGATCAGTATCAGGTGGCCCGACAAGAAAGGGACATACATAAGGCCCAAGATCTGCTTGTAAAGCATTTCCGGCACCGGTGTCTGCGGGTCGAACCGTGCGAGGGAGATCATAGCACAGCCCAGGAAGGCAAGGACCAGCACGGCAGGGATCATGCGAAGACCGCCGATATAAAAAGAGACGATCAGGCCCAGGCCAAGGACCAAACCAGCCGCTCTCGCGGCAATTGTCTCTCGGGACAGAACCAAGGCGTAATACTCTAAAAGCCCCACGGCTGCTGCCAAGCCCACGAAAAAAGCAAACCAGGTCCGACCCCCTTTCCCTATCAACAGGGCCAAAAGGGGTAAAGCCACTATCGCGGTGAGCCATCGCTTTAAATGCGAAGATCCCATATTCTGAATTCAGAAATTTGGCCCCAATCGGGGTATCCCAGTGCCGTATCCCAGGAATAAGTTCAATGACTGATACTGAAGACTCAAGCCTTGTCCGGGCGACATTGAGCATTTTCGGAGCCGAACGTCAGCTGGGTGGAGCGTCAAGAATCATAAACTGTTTGAGGGCCTTAGGCCCCAGTTTAGAGCAAAGCTTCACTGCGTGCTATGATTTAGCGGAACGAAGCTGAAGTCCCGAAAATGCTCACGGAGCGAGGAAAATGGTTTGATGGCAAAGACATATTTTTTAAACAAACTCCTGAGACGCGACAATAGCAAAAGATTAATGGGCCGGACGCAGATAGCGTAAAGCTCGAGGAAAAAGGCGCACAGAGATCATATCACCCTCATGTCTTGCGTCTTCTACCGATTTTAATATCGGCTATCCCAACACTCCGTGTCCCCAGGGGCAGACAAACAGATAGCGATCCAACGTTTCTATTGCTTGCGAAGGGCTTGTTTGATCTGGTCTCCGGTCACCCCGAACCGACGCTCACGCTTTTGGTAATCATGCAGAATCTTAATCAGTTCACCTCTTCTGAAGTCGGGCCAAAGGGTATTGGTGACATAAATCTCTGTATAAGCAATTTGCCACAGCAAGAAATTGCTGATTCGCATCTCACCACTGGTTCGAATAAGAAGATCCGGCTCCGGCATGCCTTCTGTATAAAGATACTCAGAAAAAACCGCCTCTGTTATCTCTCCTGCTTGCAGACGGCCGGCTTTAACCTCAGCTACGATCGCACGCACAGCCGTCAGGATCTCATCGCGACCCCCGTAACTCAAAGCAAGGTTCAGAATCATCCCGGAATTTTTCCGGGTCTCTTCCATCACTGCGTGCAGCACTTTCAATACATCAGCCGGGAACCTTTCGATCTGGCCGATGGCGTTCAGGCGGATCCCGTTTTCCATCATCTCGGCCAATTCTGATTTAAGGAAATCTTTTAACAGACTCATGAGAGCAGAAATTTCTTGCCGGGGCCGTTGCCAGTTCTCAGTAGAAAAGGCGTACAGGGTCAGCACCCCTATTCCCATCTCTCGACAGGCTCTAACAATATCTCGGACCGACTCAGCACCTTCTCTGTGACCTCTAATCCGGTTCAGAGAACGCTTCTGGGCCCAACGGCCATTGCCATCCATGATAATGGCGATATGTCGGGGGATTTCGTCGGGGCGCAGAGAAGGAATATCAGAATTCAAGGATCTCTTTCTCTTTTTCGTGGCACGTTTCGTCAACTGATCGGATGTAATCGTCTGTGATCTTCTGGACCTTGTCTTGAGCCTTGTAA
Organism: Desulfobacteria bacterium; assembly: GCA_041547605.1. GTDB lineage: Bacteria > Desulfobacterota > Desulfobacteria > Desulfobacterales. The sequence continues at coordinate 9,931 of JBFEUB010000058.1, read as the reverse complement.
AAATCATCTTCCGAGATGTCGCCGTCCTTCCTCAGACCTTTCAGAAGCTCGTTCGCGTCTCGGCGGATATTCCTGATTGATACCTTGTGCTCCTCAGCTATCTTTCGAACAACCTTGACAAGCTCTTTGCGCCGTTCTTCAGTAAGAGCGGGTACCTGAATACGAATAACCTTTCCGTCATTCATGGGTGTCAGCCCTAACTCTGATTTGAGAATCTCCTTTTCAATCTCCCCAATGACCGACTGGTCCCAGGGATTAATGACGATAAGCCTGCTCTCTGGAATGGACATAGAAGCAACCTGGTTTAAGGGCGTGGGTGTTCCATAATAGCTGACCTTCATTCCCTCAAACAGGGACAGGGAAGCCCTGCCGGTGCGAATCCTCTTGAATTCATTGCTTAAGGCATCAATCGATTGGCCCATCTTTTCCCGCGCGTCATCATAAACTGAATCAATCATCTTGCGATGTCTCCTTAATTCGCGTTCCAACATTTTCCCCGCAGACAACGCGTCTCAGATTCCCTTTTTCCTTGAGGTTAAAGACGATGACAGGAAGCCTGTTGTCCATCGCTAAAGAAACGGCTGTTGAGTCCATGACTTTCAGTTGCCGTTTGAGAATTTCAAGATAGGTAACATGATCTACCTTGCTTGCGCCAGGATCCACCACCGGATCAGCATCGTAAATGCCGTCCACCTTGGTAGCCTTCAATAGGACCTCTGCGCCGATCTCCTGGGCCCTCAGGGCCGCAGCTGTATCGGTCGTGAAATACGGGTTCCCGGTTCCCGCAGCAAAAATCACGGCCCGTCCCTTTTCCAGATGCCTGGTAGCGCGTCTGAGAATGTACGGTTCAGCAACAGCACACATCTCGATTGCAGTCTGCACCCGGGTCTGAACGCCCCTTTTTTCCAGGGCGTCCTGGAGGGCGATACTGTTGATAACAGTAGCTAACATGCCGATATGATCTGCCGAGGTGCGATCCATACCATAGGAACTAGCTGCCACACCGCGAAAGATATTCCCGCCCCCAATGACTAAGGCAATCTGTACACCGAGATCGTAAACTGATCGAACTTCCCCCGCAAGATACGTGATCATGTCAGGGCTTATGCCAAAACTTTGATCACCCATCAAAGCCTCGCCGCTCAGTTTAACCAAGATCCTTTTATACTTTGGAGAAGGCATAATATGTTGCATCCGTTTCGAGTTCCGAGTTACGCGTTTCGAGTTAAGATCTTGTCCGCTTTCAACGCGCAACTCGAAACCAGTATTGAACCCATCACTGTGTTAAAGGTACTGCAAGTGGGGCGAACTCCCTTGTTCTTATTCTCCTCCCAACTGATAACGCACAAACCGTCTCACACTGATATTTTCTCCCGACTTTGCAACCATATCATGAATGAGGTCCTGTATCGTGATGTCCGGGTCCCTGACATACTGTTGATCCAAAAGACACGATTCCTTATAAAACTTCTCCATTTTGCCCTGGACAATCTTATCGAGTATATTTTCCGGTTTTCCCAACTCTATGGCTTGTGCCCTGTAAATTTCTTCTTCCCGCCGCACAACCGCTTCAGGGATAGCCTCTCTGTTAATGCCAAGAGGCCTCGCCGCAGCAATGTGCATAGCCAAATTCTTGACGAATGTGTGAAACTCATCGGTCTTAGCCACAAAGTCGGTCTCGCAGTTCACTTCTAACAGGACACCTATCTTGCCACCCGTGTGAATATATGAATGTATCAGGCCCTCGGATGTCTCCCGCCCAGCACGTTTCAGTGCAGTGGCGAGCCCCTTCTTGCGCAGAAAATCGACCGCTTTCTCCATATCGCCGCCCGCTTCTTGCAAGGCCCCTTTGCAATCCATAACACCCGCATGTGTCCTTGTTCGCAATTCCTTAATCATCTGGGCGCTAACTTCTACCATCTACAACTCCTCTCGCGACTCATCATCTGGATCTTTTTCAGGTTGGTCAGTCTCGGTGGTTTGTCTCGTAATAACTTCTACAATGGGACCATCTGAGCCGTCAGAAACGACAGTCCTTTCGCCCGGCCCAGCCGCAGGAGCCACTTCCACAACCCCTTCTTCCGCAACCGCTTTGTCCGCCTCGGCCTGGAGGCGCTCCTCCATACGCTCACGACCCTCAACGCAGGCATCTGCAATTCGGGAAGTAATGAGTCGAATTGCCCTTATCGCATCGTCATTGCCAGGGATAATATAGTCTATTTCATCCGGATTGCAATTGGTGTCTACAATAGCCACAACAGGTATACCAAGCCGCCTTGCTTCACGGACCGCAATGTTCTCATTCTTGGCATCAACGATAAACACGGCCCCAGGCAGTCGCAACATTTCACGGATCCCCCCAAGATTATTGTCAAGCTTTGCCCTTTCCTTGTCCAGTCTCAGTCTCTCCTTCTTGGGGAAGCGATTGACACTTCCGTCGGCAAAAATAGTCGTCAGGTATTTCAGTCTGTCGATTCCTTTCTTCATCGTCTCAAAATTTGTAAGCATCCCTCCCAGCCAACGATTGTGAACATAAAACATTTCGCACCGGTTGGCCTCTTCATAGATGGAATCGCGTGCCTGTTTCTTGGTCCCCACAAACAGAACCGATTTCCCGTTTGCAACCATGTCCACAACAAACTCGTAGGCTGTTTTGAACATCCTAACTGTCTGCTGCAAGTCAATAATGTAGATCCCGTTGCGGGCACCAAAGATGTAAGGCTTCATCTTTGGGTTCCAACGCCTGGTCTGATGGCCAAAATGAACGCCTGCCTCCAACAACTCCTTCATGGTGACGTAAGACATGTCTTCCTCCCCGTGTGTATGGTTTTTCCTCCGTTCTTATCTTTCCCCTCTCTACTTCTCGTGGTCTCAACGCGAAGCACCAAAGAGTGGGTCCAAGAACGTGTGAATTTCTCAAAACCTATTTTGCTAACATGCAAATTCCTGGTTTGCAACCTAATTTTTGAGTGCTCACATGGTACCGGCGACTTTTGCCCGCACGACCCGATCGTGGCCACTATAATCCTTAATGACAGCCCAATCCGTATACGTCTTCCCCTCAGAGATTAGTTTCTCCACTGCCACCCATTGATCGTGACCAATCTCAAAAAAAAGCCATCCTCCGGGAATCATGTGGTGTGCGGCCTGTTTGATGATCAGCCTGATCGCAGCCAGACCATCCGTGCCTCCATCAAGAGCCTCCCGAGGCTCATATTCGGTAATCTCCGGCGGCAGGACCTCAAACTCATGACTCGCAATGTAAGGGGGGTTAGAGACAATCACGTCAAAATATCGCCCTCGGGCACGGACTGGGTCGAACCACTCCCCCTGTAAAAATGTGATGGTTTTGTCCAGTTCACGGGTTCGAGCGTTTTCCCGGGCAACGGCCAGCGCCTTTTCCGAGCGATCAACAGCATAAAAGCTTTGGCCTGGCCACTCAGAGGCCATCGCAAGAACGATGGCTCCTGAACCGGTCCCAAGGTCCAGAATTCTCAGAGGTTCCGGGCCGGGTTTTGGCTGTACAATCGACAGGGCAGTCTCCACAAGGGTTTCAGTCTCAGGCCTCGGTATCAGGACGTCAGGTGTCACCCTCAAATCCATGGACCAGAACTCCTTCTTACCGACAATATAGGCCACCGGCTCCCTTTGGATGCGCCTTTTTATGAATCCCCTAAAAAGCGAAAGCTCTTCTCTTTGAAGGTGACGATCGTACTGCACGTAGAGGTCTACTCGCCGAAGACCCAAGGCATGAGCCAGTAGTATTTCCCCAGCAGCGCGTGGCTGTTCAAGGTGGTGGGATTTGAAGTAGCCTGTGGTCCACTTAAGGATTTTCAGAATCGTCCAGGTCTCAGGCAGCATCCTTTGATTCTGCCTCAGCGTGCTGAATGGCGAGGGCTTGATGGTGAGTCATAAGAGCATCGATGATCTCTCCAATATTTCCTTGGAGAATACTTTCCAATTTATACAGCGTGAGCCCGATCCGGTGGTCTGTGACACGGCCCTGGGGAAAGTTATATGTCCTGATCCGTTCGCTACGGTCGCCGCTTCCCACCTGACTCCTGCGATCCGCAGAGATCTTTTTGTTCTGCTCAGATGCCATCTTATCGTATAAACGAGCACGCAGCACCTTCATCGCCTTGGCCCGGTTCTTATGTTGTGACTTTTCATCCTGACAGCTCACCACTAATCCTGTGGGAAGATGGGTTATACGTATCGCCGAGTCTGTCGTGTTAACGCTCTGTCCTCCGGGACCAGTGGATCGAAATACGTCCACTCTGATGTCATCCGGGTCAATCTTCACGTCCACCTCTTCAGCCTCTGGTAAAACAGCTACGGTCACGGCCGAGGTGTGGATTCTGCCTTGTGATTCCGTGATCGGCACCCGCTGGACCCGGTGGGTTCCGCTTTCGTATTTCAGCCGACTAAAGGCCCCCTTGCCCTGCACCGAAGCAATGATCTCCTTGAGGCCACCAACACCGGTCCCATGCTTACTCAGGACTTCTACCTTCCAGCCAAGACTTTCGACATACCTGCTGTACATGTGAAAAAGCTCTGCAGCAAAAAGCCCGGCCTCTTCACCACCTGTGCCCGCCCTGATTTCCAGCACGATATTCTTCTCATCTTTGGGATCTGTGGGGATGAGAAGCCATTTTAACGCTTGCTCGAGTTTTTCCAAACGCTCCTGTAGGTGCGGAAGGTCTTCTCTTGCCAGTTCCTTGATGTCTTCGTCGCCGTCTCTGAGCAGATCCTTGGTGTCTTCGATATCTTTGGCTACCTGTTTGTATTCGCGATAAACAGATACGATCTTGCCCAATTCCGCGTGTTCCTTTGCCCGTTTCTTATACGCCTCTGGATCTTTTATCAGATCCGGATCGCTCAAGAGTTTCTGGATCTCCACAAACCGTTCTTCTACACCTGTAAGCTTGTCAAACATATATCTTCCTTAGCACACCTGCGTGAGTGGTGGGTCTCCTTACCCCAACTCCTCAGCTACCGGGCTCTGTCCATACAAAGCACTGTTCAGTGCTGCCAAAGCGACCTCAAGTTGGTCGTCGCTCGGCTCACGGGTAGTTAGTTTCTGGATCCACAGGCCTGGCCAAATCGCCCAACGGACGAGGCCCCTTTCCATGTTTCTACTCCCAAACCTGATTATTTCATAGGCCAAACCAGCTATGGGAAACATGAACAGCACCTTCATTACAATAACAACTATCTGGTTTACGATACCAGAGATATTATCCAAGGCCGGTTTAAACGGAAATACAATCGCAAAGAAAAAGATGCTTATCAGAAGTACAATCAATATGAATGCAGTGCCACACCTCGGATGCAGGGTCGAAAATCTCTTGGCGTTCTCAACGGTCAGGGCCTCTCCCGCTTCATAAACGGAAACAGACTTATGCTCTGCACCGTGGTACTCAAAGATTCGTCTGATGTCCTTGAAAAGGGAGACAAACCAGATATAGCCAAGGAAAAAAATGATCTTCAGAGCTCCATCGATACCATGAAAAAGGAAGTCCTCAACTCCCAGCCTCATGCCGAATAAGCGGCCAACAAGGCCGGTAATCACATGAGGCAACACAACAAACAGGAAAATCGCAGCTCCCAGCGCAAACACGATAGTAAGAAACAAAGTCCATTGGCCCAGTGACTCCTCCTCATCTTCTAAGGCCTGATTCGCTGAAAAGGTCAGGGCTCGCAAGCCATTGATCAAGGCCTCAACGATAACAAGGCTGCCCCTGACAAAAGGCCTTTTCAGAAACGACCATCTTTCAGAAAATGAACGCCATGTATCCTCCCTTACCAAGATCTGGCCATTCGGTCGTCGAACAGCTATGATCATAGACCTCGGGGCTCTCATCATCACTCCCTCGATCACGGCCTGCCCGCCTACGTAAATATCGTTTTGTTTGATCTTGCACACCTTCAGCATAACCGAGCGGGAGGAAAAAGGTAACAGGGTTAGGTGGATACAGGTTCTTCCGGACTGTTATTCTGGGTTTCAAAATTGGCATATTTCCTACGAAACCGCTCAATCCGTCCAGCTGTATCGACCAGTTTCTGCTTGCCTGTAAAAAAGGGATGACATTTGGAACAGATTTCAACCCTGATATCTTTTTTGGTTGAGCCGGTCTCTACCACATTGCCACACGCACAGCGAATGGTGGTTTGAAAATACCCAGGATGTATGTCCTTTTTCATGTTAAGCCTCCGCAGGTTGTTGCGCTGTCGAGTCGTTGAACTGCCACAGCGAGCGCATTCCCTGCCCCGATCTATCGGGACTGCAGGGAGCTTCAATCGTCATGAACGGCACGACCACTCGACCACCCAACATCGTTACTAACTGTTCATGGATTCCAAAAAGTATTTATTATTTTCCGTTCCCTTCATTTTTTCAAGCAAAAACTCCATGCTGTCCACTGGATTCAACGACGCAAGCAGTTTTCTCAATATCCAAACCCGGTTCAACACCTCTGGCTCAAGGAGTAGCTCCTCTTTACGCGTTCCTGACCGATTGATGTCGAGGGCAGGAAAAACCCGCTTATCTGACAGCTTTCGGTCTAACTGTAACTCTAAGTTGCCGGTGCCTTTGAACTCTTCAAAGATAACTTCATCCATTCGACTTCCTGTATCGATCAGGGCCGTGGCAATGATGGTCAGACTGCCGCCCTCCTCAATATTACGGGCAGCACCAAAGAACCGCTTTGGCCGATGCAATGCATTAGAATCGACCCCGCCTGAGAGTATCTTGCCACTCGGAGGTACCACGGTGTTGTAAGCACGGGCAAGACGCGTAATGCTGTCTAACAGGATGATCACATCTCGCTGATGCTCCACCAAACGTTTGGCCTTCTCAAGCACCATTTCCGCTACCTGCACATGCCTCTGGGGGGGTTCGTCAAAGGTCGAACTGATCACTTCAGCATCGACCGAACGTTCCATGTCTGTCACTTCTTCTGGTCGCTCGTCAATCAGTAAAACGATCAGCACAATGTCTTTGTGGTTAGCATTAATACTGTTGGCGATGTCTTGCAGCAACATGGTTTTGCCCGTTCTTGGTGCCGAAACGATCAGCCCTCTCTGACCAAAACCAATCGGAGTCAACAGGTCCATAATCCGAACACAATAGTTGTCCGGCTCCCTTTCCAGGACGATTCTCCTCTGCGGATAGAGAGGCGTCAGATTATCAAAGAGGATCTTTTCCCGAGATTTCTCTGGGTCCTCATAGTTTACCGCCTCCACCTTAAGTAATGCAAAATACCGCTCACTATCCTTGGGCGGCCGAATCTGTCCCGACACGGTGTCACCAGTACGCAGGCTGAAACGCCGGATCTGGGAAGGGGAAACGTAAATGTCGTCAGGGCCTGGCAGATAACTGTAATCGGGTGCTCTCAGAAAACCGAAGCCGTCAGGCAGTATCTCAAGGACGCCTTCGCCATAGATCAGACCATTCTTCTCTGTCTGAGCCTGCAGAAGAGCAAAAATCAACTCCTGCTTTCGCATACCTGAGGCACCTTCGATGTTAAATGCTTTGGACATTTTGGTCAGTTCGGCAACCTTTTTGGCCTTTAGTTCTACTAGGTTCATTGAATCATCTTCCTTTGAATCGGTTAAAAAACAGTGAAAACGGTGGTGACACTCGCGACCTGACGGACTAGGCGCCTGAAACCTGCGACTGATCACGCCATTATAGCGTTAGGACACACTGTAAAGAATGGATGGTTCCTCTTATTGAAAATAATGGGGATAAGTGGCAGTGTGTTTCAGGTTGTGTTCTAATGAAAGCAGAAGTTACTAGGTGTTCTCTATACGCTCTCCCAGGAAGGCTATAGTCTAAAAGCACTTTACAACACGTTCATCCACGTGTCAAGACTTTTCAAAGACCTTTCGCCATTTTCGTATAGATTTCCTTCACAGCGCCCCCCAACGCCTCGAGTGGTCCCCGGTTTTCCACGATGTAGTCAGCATGTGCCCGCTTCTGTTCCGCAGGCAGCTGGATTCCTATCAAAGCCTGAGCTTCCCCAACCGATGCGCCGTCACGGGCCATCAGTCGGTCTTTTTGTTGATTTGAACCCGCTTCAACCAGGATCACGACATCGAACTGGTCTTGCATCCCTAGTTCGACCAAGAGGGGAACCTCCACGACCACAATGGCATGTTCATCGCGATACGTGATGGCGGCGACCTTCTCCTGGAAAAGCCTGAGTATCTCGGGATGGGTGAGGCTCTCCACCACCTTTCGCCCTTGGGCATCTTTCGTTATGATTCCCCTGAGCTTGCTTCGGTTTAAACTGCCGTCCGCCTTTAGGATATTGTCTCCGAAGTGCTTCACGATTGCCCGCAGCACCGGTGAATGCGGTTGGACGACCTCACGGGCCAGTTCATCCAGGTTAATCACATGGGCCCCGAGGCGTCTGAAGCAGTCGCAGACCACTGTTTTTCCTGCCCCTGCCCCGCCTGTCACTGCAACCGTTAGCATCTCTCCTCGTTACAGCGCTATCAATAAGGAATACCTCTGAAAACAGGCCCGCAGCCATCTCTACCCATAAGAACTGCATACCGGGTGAAGGCATTGGAGACCAAACAGAATCGGTTTGCCTCACCGCGAATGGCGGAACGGTTACCTGTTTTCAGGTCTCAGGGCCCTGACTGCAGCACCGGCTCGCCACATCTCAGAATTCTTCATTTCATCCAATTCTTTCCTAAGCCTCACACTATAGTCAGGTGCACTGTTGGCCTCAAGAACGATTCTGGTCTCTTCCCCCGAAACGACCCGTTGGTACAGCTCCTCAAAAACCGGCGTAACCGCATCCCGAAACCGGCCTTTCCAATCCAGAGCACCCCTTTGGGCTGTTGTGCTGCAATTTGCATACATCCAGTCCATGCCGTTCTCAGCCACGAGCCGAATAAGGCTCTGGGTCAGCTCTTCCACCGTCTCATTAAATGCCTCGCTCGGGCTGTGCCCGTGTGCACGCAGCACATTGTACTGAGCCTCAAATACACCTGCCAAACAACCCATCAGCACGCCCCGTTCGCCCGTGAGGTCACTGTAAACCTCACTTTCAAAGTTCGTGGGGAAAAGGTATCCTGAGCCGACCGCAATTCCCACAGCAAGGGTCCTCTCCTCCGCCCTACCCGTAAAATCCTGAAAAACCGCATAGCTGGCATTAATGCCGCTGCCAGCCAAAAAATTCAACCTGACGCTTCTTCCTGAACCCTTGGGAGCAACAAGAATCACATCCACGTTTTCAGGCGGCACAACCCCAGTCTGATCTCTGTATACGATAGAAAATCCGTGAGAAAAATAAAGGGCATCGCCCTCCTTCAGGCAAGGCTTGATCTTGGGCCAGGCTGCCATCTGACCTGCATCAGATATTAGGTACTGAATGATGGTCCCCTGCTCCGCCGCCTCCTCCAGGGAAAACAGGGTCTCACCTGCTACGAAACCGTCTTGGACCGCTTTCTCCCAGCGCTGGCTTCCCTCGCGCTGGCCCACGATCACGGAAATTCCGTTGTCCTTCATATTCAGCGCCTGCGCAGGACCTTGCACACCATATCCGAGCACAGCCACGGTTTCACGGGCCAGTATCTCCTTGGCCCTTTCCAAAGGAAACTCTTCCAGTGTCACCACTTCCTCTAAGACACCTCCAAAATCGATCTGTGCCATAGTTATTCTCCTTTTTGTTTAGCATTAAGCCTCAACAGCGCATCTGCCCCAACAAATCTGAAGACGTGAGACAGACCCCTGTCGGGATGACTGTTTTTATCCTGGAAAACCCCTTCCTGTGGGCAGGGTCACATTGCTTTCGCTCTACCTGCTCAACACTCCATCACTCCAGAGGACGCTTAGACTGATTGTCAAAAATATGTTCCGTTTGCCCGCAAGTCGTTGATGATTGAAAATATTATTTGGCGAACGACATTGTGC
>JBFEUB010000057.1:0-17019 GCA_041547605.1 Desulfobacteria bacterium | reverse complement strand
TCGCTACAGCGGGCTGAAACCCCATGTGTCTGTGTTGACAACCACCATCCGCGCCCTAAAGATGCACGGCGGAGGCCTCAAGGTTGTTGCGGGTCTTGCCCTGCCGGAAGAATACACCAAAGAAGATGTGGGCCTGGTGGAAAAGGGTTGCGAGAACATGGTCCATCACATCAACACGGTGCGCAAGGCTGGCATCAATCCAGTGGTCTGCATCAACTGCTTCCACACGGATACAGATGATGAAATCGAGACCGTCAGAAAGGTGGCCGAGGCAGCAGGGGCACGTTGCGCCAAATCCACGCACTGGGCCAAGGGCGGTGAAGGTGCCTTGGAATTCGCCGATGCAGTCATTGAGGCCTGTGACGATGAGGGCGACTTCAAGTTCCTCTATCCTGTGGAAATGAAATTGCGCGAACGCGTCGAAACGATTGCCAAAGAAGTTTATGGGGCAGAGGGTGTAGCCTGGACGCCGGACGCTGAGGCCAAGGCGAAGATGCTCGAAGGCGACGTGAAGTATGACGACTACACCACCATGATGGTGAAGACCCACCTGAGCCTCAGCCACGACCCCGCTCTTAAGGGGGTCCCTAAAGGTTGGACCCTGCCGATTCGTGATGTGCTGATTTACTCCGGGGCCAAGTTTCTATGCCCGTGCGCGGGTACCATTAGCCTCATGCCGGGCACTTGCTCGAACCCGGCATTTCGCCGTGTGGACGTGGATGTAGAAACGGGTAAAGTCAAAGGGCTATTTTAATGAGTCCCTGTAGCCCCTGTGAGATGTTATATAAGATTTTAGTGTTATATGTGTTATATGGATGTTTTATATATGAGAGAATCGATGCTAATAGAGAGATCTGTTTTTTTTGACATATAACAAATAGGTATTATGTTTAGGTGCTACGTGTGCCGGGATCCAGACGGGGCCTCAAAGCATCATCGCAGAAGCAAAAGAATCCTTTTTGAACGCAAGAGACAACAGAAAACGAGCTAAACAGGCCACGTTGTCGCCGGGTCATAAATTCCCGGAGTACTGGGATCCCGATGGGCATTGGTATATTGGTTTTTAATCCCTAGACAACAGAGGAGGGCAAGATGGCAGCACAGCTAATAAAGGGAGCAGAGGTCTCAAAACAGATTCGCGAAGAACTCACCAAAGAAATTGAAGAGCTCAAGGAAAAACATGGTGTCACACCAGGATTGGCGACCATCCTGGTGGGTGAAGACCCGGGTTCAAAGGTTTATGTAGGTCAAAAGGAAAAGGCGTGTAACAACCTCGGCATCTATTCTGAAAGGACCGATCTTCCTGTTGACACCTCAGAAGCTGATTTGCTGGACCTGGTCAAGAAACTGAACAATGACTCCAAGATCCACGGCATTTTGGTCCAGCTACCGCTGCCCAAGCATATTGATGCCACGCGTGTCATCTATGCCATCGAGCCTGACAAGGATGTGGACTGCTTCCACCCTGTTAATGTAGGCAAGCTGATGATTGGCACTGGTCGGTTTCTTCCTTGCACGCCCCACGGAATCATGGAACTTCTTAAACGGTATGACATTGCCACTGAAGGGAAGCACGTCGTGGTGGTCGGAAGAAGTAATATTGTGGGGAAACCATTAGCCAACCTTATGCTGCAGCCCCCACCCGGAGGAAATGCCACGGTAACCCTTTGCCACACAGGAACAAAGGATCTGGCGACTTACACCAAGACGGCAGATATCCTGATTGTGGCGGTTGGCCAGCCAAAGATGGTCACTGGCGATATGGTCAGGGAAGGGGTGGTGGTCATTGACGTGGGCGTGAATCGTATTGGCAAGACACCAGAGGGCAAAGCGATCCTGGCAGGCGATGTTGACTTTGATTCGGTTGAGCCAAAGGCATCAGCCATCACTCCCGTGCCAGGAGGCGTGGGCCCCATGACCATTACCATGCTCATGAAAAACACGGTGGTGGCAGCAAAGGCATCGTAAACTGTAAAGCGGAAATCGTGAACTGAAGCAGCGAGCGCATTCCCCGTCCCGATTTGTCGGGATTTATCGGGACTGCAGGGGCTTTAATCCGTAAACGAATTCCGAATAAACCAAAGAATACCGTAAGTACTGGAGGCGATTCGTATGCCAAGAAAAATAGTCCCGTTCACAAAGCCCGAGTGCCAAGGGATCTTCTGTGAGGCGAGCACCTGTGTGCTGGAAGAAGCCGGCAAGGAAGGCGTGAAGACGTATGTCCAGCGCATGCAAGACCGGGCCATCCAGCCTTGCCTGTTCGGCGAAGGCGGCACGTGCTGTCGAAACTGTTCCTTTGGGCCCTGCATGATGATTGATGATGTTCCGGAATCGATTGGTATTTGCGGGGCAACGCCGGCCACGGTTGCAGCCCGCAATTTCGCTCGCATGGTTGCCTCGGGGTCTTCAGCCCATATGGATCACGGTCGCGAGACGGCCCTCACCTTCCTGGCTACCGCCAAGGGAGAGACTCCCTTTGAGATCAAAGACGAAAAGAAGCTCCGCTTCATGGCCGAGCTTTACAAGGTAAAGACCGACGGGCGCAGCAAGGAGGATATTGCCATCGAGCTGGGAGAAAAGGTCCTTGCCGAATTCGGGCAGCAAGAAGGTGCCCTGGTCATGACGCAGAGGGCGCCTGCCAAGCGACAGGAGTTGTGGAAGAAGCTGAGAGTCATTCCGCGGGGCGTTGACCGGGAGGTCGTTGAGCTGATGCACCGAAGCCACATGGGAACCGATCAGGATTACAAAAACCTGATCTTCCAGGCCAGCCGTTGCGCCCTGGCCGACGGCTGGGGGGCTTCCATGATAGCCACGGAGCTGCAGGACATCCTCTTTACCACTCCCGTGCCTCTTAGAACCCAGGTGAACCTTGGTGCGCTCTCCGAAGATCATGTGAATATTGTGATCCATGGCCATGAGCCCCAGATGCCAGAGGCCATGGCCATAGTGTCACAGGAGCCGGAAATAATAGCAGCAGCGAAAGAGGTGGGAGCCAAAGGCGTCAACTTAGCTGGCGTATGCTGTTCGGGAAACGAGGTGCTCATGCGCCGCGGCATTCCCATCGCGGGTAGCTTTACCCAGCAAGAGATCGTGTTGGCCACTGGTAGCGTAGAAGCCATGGTCGTGGATGTGCAGTGCGTCATGCAGGGCCTGGCAGATGTAGCAAAATGTTTCCATACGGAGCTGATTACCACGTCGCCCCGGGCCATGATCGAAGGGGCCACGCACATTGAGTTTGAACACCACCGTGCACTGGAAATTGCCAGAGACGTTACCTTGCGAGCGATCGGCAGGTATAAGCAGCGGCAGAGGGTGCGACGTATACCTGATCGCAAGATGGATGTGGTCGCGGGTTTTAGCCATGAAACCATCAACCATATGTTAGGTGGGGCCTTCCGGGCCTCCTACCGGCCTCTGAATGACAACATTATTAATGGCCGTATCCGCGGTGTGGGTGCGGTCGTAGGATGCGACAGTTGCCGAGAACAGGCGGGGCGGCCTAACACGGCCGTGGTGGAAGAATTGATCGCTAACAACGTGCTCGTGCTCGTAACCGGATGTGTGGCCACCTCTTGCGGCCGAGAAGGTTTTCTCAGCCCAGAAGCCGCGGAACGGGCGGGGCCCGGCCTAAGAGAGGTTTGCGAGACCGTCGGCATGCCCCCTGTTTTGCACATGGGCTCTTGCGTGGACAACAGCCGGATTCTGATTGCAGCCACAGAGATTGTTAGAGAGGGGGGTCTGGGTGACGATATCAGCCAGATACCTGCGGCCGGTTGTGCGCCAGAGTGGATGAGTGAAAAGGCGATAGCGATTGGCCAGTACTTTGTGGCCAGCGGGGCCTTTGTCGTATTTGGGAGAACTTTTCCCACCACGGGAAGCAAGGCGGTCACGGACTTCCTTTTCAGAGGAATAGAAGAGATATACGGCGGAAAATGGGCGGTTGAATCCGACCCGTCGAAGATGGCCCAATCGATGATCGAAGCGATTGACAAAAAGCGAGAGGCCTTAGGGATTCAGGAAAAGAAAGAAAGGGTCCTCTTTGATATGGCAATGAGGCGGGAATTATAGTGATGGCAGAAAACAAATCAGGGTCTGTGATGGTTGTCGGCGGGGGAATTGCCGGTATTCAGGCATCCTTGGATCTGGCCGGTCTGGGCTACCAGGTATACCTCATCGAGAAGGCGGCCTCTATCGGCGGCGTGATGGCCAAGCTGGACAAAACGTTCCCCACCAATGACTGCGCCATCTGAATCCTGGCACCCAAGCTGGTTGAGGCCGGTCGGTCTCCAAACATAAAAATCATTACCAAGGCTGAACTCATCTCAATCGAAGGTGAAGTGGGCAAATTCACCGCTAAAGTGAGTCGGCAGCCCCGGTATATAGATTTAGACTTGTGTACGGGTTGCGGCATATGCGCAGACTATTGCCCTGTGATCGTTGCAGACGTGTACAAGGAAAACTTGGCTCTGAGCAAGGCGGCCCGCAGGGATTATGTGCAAGCCGTTCCTGCCAGTTTTTACATAGATCCTGAACAGTGTCTTTTTCAAGGCCACGAAATGTGCCGCATATGTGTGTCAGCTTGTCAGGCCAAGGCGATCAACCTCTACGAGCAAGGAGAAACGCTCGACCTCAACGTAGGTGCTGTGATCCTGGCGCCTGGTTTTGGTCGTATCAGCGAGGATGTATTGTCGAAATACGGCTATGGTCGCTTGGCAGATGTGGTCACAGGTGTAGAATTTGAGATGCTGACCTCGGCCTCTGGTCCGACCATGGGCCAAATTATCCGACCATCTGACAGTGAGCATCCCCATGCTGTTGCGTTTCTCCAGTGCATAGGCACGAGAGACGTTTCATGTGGAAACGGTTACTGTTCTTCTGTTTGCTGCATGTACGCAATAAAAGAAGCCATAGTAGCCAAGGAACATGAGCCGGACTTAGAGATCTCTATCTTCTATATGGATATGCGCACCCAGGGCAAGGAGTTTGATTACGCCAGGCTGCGTGCCATTGAAAAAGGGATCCGTTTTGTCAGAAGCCGTGTGGCCGGTGTCAAGGGCAAAGGCAAGGCTCTTGAGATCTCATATGTAGACCAGGCAGGCAAGCACCTCAAAGAAAGCTTTGACATGGTGGTTCTACCAGAGGGCCTAGAATCCCCTCGTGACGCTGAAGCCTTAGCTAAGGCCAGCGGCATCAAGTTAAACCGCTACGATTTTTGCAGCACCGGGGCTTTTTCTCCGCTTAAGACTTCCCGTGAAGGCATCTTTGTGGCTGGCGCGTTTCAAGGACCCAAGGATGTCCCAGAGAGTGTCACCGATGCAAGTGGCGCGGCTGCCCTGGCTGCAGAGGTGCTGAAGGAGGTGCGGGGCACAGAGGTAGAGACCAAGACCTATCCGGACGAAATAGAGATTGAAGATGAGCCCCGCATCGGAGTCTTTGTTTGCTCCTGCGGGACAAATATCGGCGGCGTAGTTGATGTTAAATCCGTTGCCGAGTACGCAGCGACCTTGGACAACGTGGTCTATATCGACATGAATCTATACAGCTGTGCCCAGAACACCCAGGAGACCATGACAGAAAAGATCAAGGAGCACCGGTTAAACCGTGTGGTTGTGGCTGCCTGTACCCCTCGTACCCATGAGCCGCTATTTCAAGAAACCATCAAAGACGCTGGTCTAAACCGTTCACTATTTGAAATGGCCAACATCAGGGACCACTGCTCGTGGGTGCACGCCATGGTGCCTGAAGCGGCCACTGAAAAATCCAAGGACCTGATTAGAATGGCTGTGGCCAAGGCTAGGGGGCTGGAGCCGCTTCCGGAGCAAAAGCTTCCTGTGATCCAAAAGGCCCTGGTCATAGGCGGTGGTATAGCGGGAATGACAGCGGCTTTAAATATTGCAGGCCAGGGCTTTGAATGCGTTTTGGTGGAAGCGTCAGAAGCGCTCGGGGGCAACTTAAAACGGATGCACGCAACCCTTAGCGGCGATGACCCCAAGAAACTCCTTGAAGAGACAGAAGCAAAAATAAGATCTCATCCCCTGATACAGGTCCACACAGAGGCCATGGTTGAGGATGTTTCCGGGTATGTGGGAAACTTTATCACCTCCATTCGCACGAATGGCACGACTGAGTCTGTAGAACACGGCGTTATCTTGGTCGCCACAGGCGGCAAGCCCTATGAGCCGACACAATATCTGTACGGCCAGTCAGACCAGGTCGTGACCCAGGGTGAGCTGGAAGACAGGCTGACCGACCCGGAACAGATAAAACAGATAAACGATGTGGTGATGATCCAGTGTGTGGGCTCCCGTGGGGAGGATCTTCCTTACTGCAGCAAGGTTTGCTGCGGCCAAGCGGTAAGAAACGCCCTTAAGATACTAGAGATAAATTCCTCTGCCCATGTTACGGTGCTTTATCGCGACGTGCGCACCTATGGGTTTATGGAGGACTACTATCAGCTAGCCCGGGAAAAGGGCGTGATGTTTATTCACTTTGACATGGACCAACCGCCTGAGGTGATTGAAAAGGACGGCCGCATCCAGGTAGAATGTCTCGACAAGATTATGGGAGAAAAGGTGGTTCTTGAGCCCGACCTCCTGGCGCTTAGTGTGGGTATCGTACCGAGCCGGTCTGAGGCGCTGTCAAAGATGCTCAAGACCCCCACGACGATTGACGGCTTTTTCTTAGAAGCCCATCCAAAGCTTCGGCCGGTGGAGTTTTCCGTAGACGGTATATATCTTTGCGGTCTGGCTCACGGGCCCAAGCCGATCTCTGAATCTATGGCGCAGGCCGCGGCTGCTGCGGGCAAGGCGTCTATTCCTCTGGCAAAGGGCCATGTCACGGTTGAGCCGATTGTCTCTTTTGTGGATGTCGGCACCTGTATCGGGTGTGGCATTTGTGAGAGTCTTTGTCCATATGCGGCCATCAGGATGATCAAGGTCGGTAAAAGGAAAAAGGCCGAAACCATTGCGGCCTCGTGCAAGGGGTGTGGGATATGCGCCGCCCATTGTCCATCGTTGTCCATATCCATGGGTGGGTTTACCAACAAACAGATCTTGTCGCAGATTAAGGCGCTTTGTGAAAGTGCTTAGTCATTGGTTGACTTTGAGATGATGAATGACAAGTGACTGATGACGGCGAACGGAGTAAGCTGAGTGACAAATAACACATTTGAGCCAAGGATAGTCGGTTTTCTATGTAACTGGTGTTGTTATGCAGCAGCCGATTCAGCTGGTGTAGCGCGTTTTCAGTACCCGCCAAATATCCGGGCCATCAGGATCATGTGCACGGGGAGAATGGATCCCCTGTTTATTGTTGATGCGCTCAGTGTGGGGGCGGACGGCATATTTGTGGGTGGTTGACAACTTGGCGAATGTCATTACCAGGTTGGTAATTACGATGCCATCGTCACAGCGCACTTAACCAGGAAGGTCATGGAGATTGCAGGGGTTAAACCCGATAGGCTTGCCCTGGAGTGGGCCTCGGCTGCTGAGGCATCCCTCTATGTCGAGTTAATCACAAAGTTTACAAACCAGATAAAGGAGCTGGGTCCGTTAGGAGCAGCCGAAGGGATCGACCCAGAGGCGTTGAAGCTCAAGCTGCTGGCAGCCAGGTCGGCGGTGGAAAACGTGAAGTTGCGCACGCGGTTTGCTAAGCTTGCCCAGCAATTAAGGGGCGGCAACGAATTTACCCCTGAGGTGATCGAAGCCACCATGGCTGAGAAGGTCAATGAAGCCATCATACGCGAAGTGGCTAAGCAGGAGAAGGCGATCGCCGAATCCGGGGTGCAGTAAGGCGAGGAGTATCTCTTGACGGTAACCAAGAACGATCTCAAGCATCAATTCAAATTTGAAGTGACTGCCATGCCGGGCGGCGAGGTGGCCAGCCGGTGTTTTGATTGCGGCACATGTGCGGGTGTGTGTCCTGTTAGTGAGGCTGAGCCCGCCTTTGACCCCAGAAGAATTATCCACATGATCAAAATGGGCCTCAAGGACCGGCTTCTCGGGTCTGAAGCCATATGGTACTGCTCCAATTGTGACACTTGCGCCTTTGTATGCCCACAAGAGGTGCAATTCAGCACAGTAGTCCATGTGCTTCGTGAGATGGCCGTCAAAGAAGGCTATGTTGATCCCGGTGCCTTTGAGCAGCTGGGGACAGGTCCTTGCAAGGCGTCGTGCCCAGCCAATATAAGTATCTGTGGATTTATCAGTGCTATTTCTCAGGGACAATACACCGAAGGGATAAAGCTGATTAAAAGAGAGATGCCTTTTCCTGCGGTGTGCGGCCGTGTCTGCCCACATCCATGCGAAGAGGCATGCAACCGGGGAAAAGTGGACGAACCCATAGCCATTGAATACCTCAAGCGGTTTCTGGCGGATGTGGACTTGTCATCAGACACCCAATATCTTCCTGAAATCAAGGACCAGAAGAACGAGAAAGTTGCCATTATAGGAGCGGGTCCGGCAGGCCTCACAGCGGCGTATTATCTGGCTATTGAAGGGTATCGCGTAACAGTTTTTGAAAGACTTCCTGTGGCAGGAGGTATGATGGCCGTTGGTATCCCCGAGTACCGTTTGCCGAGGAATATTCTTCAGGCGGAGATTGATGTTATCAAGAAACTGGGCGTCGAGATCAAGCTCAATGTCGAAATCGGCAAAGATATAACCTTCGAAGACCTGCGCAAGGACTACAAAGCAGTCTTTATCAGCGTGGGATGCCATCAGGCTATGAAACTGGGGATCCCTGGTGAGGATGACTTTGAGGGCGTTGTCGACTGCATCACGTTTCTGAGAGACATTAACCTGGGCACCCCCCCTGCAAATAAAGGACGATTGGTCGTACTTGGTGGCGGCAATGCAGCCATTGACTCTGCGCGCGTGGCCAAGCGATTAGGCTATGATGACGTCGCCATCCTTTATCGAAGGACACGAGAGGAGATGCCGGCAAGTCCCTGGGAGATTGAAGAGGCTATTGAAGAAGGGATTGATCTTGAATTCCTGACAGCCCCCCAGAGGATTGTCGGGAGCAATGGTAACGTGACCGACCTGGAGTGTATCCGCATGACCATGGGAGAGCCGGACGAATCAGGCCGGAGAAAACCGATCCCGGTTGAAGGGTCTGACTTTACGGTCAAGGTCGATGTTATTGTCGTCGCCATTGGACAGCGTTCCGAACTCTCTTTTCTCGGAAACGGCCATGAGATAGACATTTCACGAAAAAATACCATAGAAGCAGATCCTGTGACCGCGGCTACGAATATCCCTGGTGTCTTTGCAGGGGGAGATGTTGCATCTGGTCCCAGGATCGTTGTGGAAGCGGTTGCCTTCGGAAAGCAGGCCGCTATATCCATCGATCGTTATCTAAAAGGAGAAGACATCAGCACGGGCCGTGGCAAAGACTGGAAGGGGATAGCATTTGAGCCGGATCATGTAGAACCCACAGCCAGACAACCCATGCTGCGCCTACCTCTTGCACAGCGCAGCAGGGCCTTTAATGAGGTGGACCTGGGTTTCAGCGAGGACCAGGCCATGCAAGAGGCCCTCCGGTGCCTTAGACAATGTGGCATGCAAAAAGCGAAGGAAAGCAAGAGATAAACGATGACGAAAAACGACGATAGCATGGAAATCAGCTACCCCCCTTGTCAGGCGGCCTGCCCTATTTTGACGGATGCCAGGGAGTATATTCAGCGCATCGCAGAAAGAAGGTATGAAGAAGCTTTTAACTCCGTAAGGAAACTGAATCCTTTGCCTGGCGTGTGCGGCCGTATCTGCACGCACCCTTGCGAGGCGGCCTGCAAGCGGGGTCAGGTGGAGGAACCAATTGCCATTGCAGCGCTTAAACGCTTTGCCTCTGACGGCCCGTGGACGGGCCAGTACAAAGCAGTCTTGCCCGACAAACCTACCGGGCACAAAGTTGCGGTGGTTGGATCTGGGCCTGCAGGGCTTTCGGCTGCCCAAGACCTGGCGTTGTTCGGACACCAGGTTACGATTTTTGAGGGCTTGCCGGTGCTGGGAGGCATGTTGAGAGTGGGGATGCCTGGGTACCGTCTTCCAAAAGACGTGGTAGATGAGGAGATTCGGTCTATTGCTGACTTGGGTGTTGAAATAAAGACGGGCGTTCGAATTGGCGAGGATTTCACTATTAGCGATCTTTTTGATCAAGGGTACCAGGCCGTCTTTCTTGCCATTGGCGCGCACAAGGACCGCAAACTCGGGGTCCCTGGTGAAGAGGGGCTGGAAGGGGTTGTTTCAGCTGTTTCTTTCTTACGAGAAGTCAACCAGGGCGAGAATCCCGAGGTAGGAAAGAGCGTTGCGGTTATTGGGGGAGGGAATACGGCGGTTGACTCATGCCGTTCGGCTTGCCGGCTCGGAGCAAGAGAGGTTCACATGATTTACAGGCGTGGCTCCGAGGAGATGCCGGCGGCCGAGGAAGAAATCAGGGAAGCTATCCAGGAAGGCGTTCAGATATCTTATCTGACTTCTCCGGTTGAGATATTGGGAAAGGATGGGAAGGTTTCCGCTCTCAAGTGTATCAAGAACGAGTTGGGTAAGCCTGATGTGAGTGGTCGAAGGAGCCCCAAGCCTATTCCTGGGTCTGAGTTTACCCTGGATGTAGATATGGTCATTGCCGCAATCGGCCAAGCCCCTGACTCTTCCTTGATCGCCGATGATGTGGGGGTTACGGAACGGAGAAAACGGATTATAGTCGACGGGCCTTACACACTGGTAACGACTCAGCCTGGTGTTTTTGCAGGAGGTGATGCGGTTACCGGACCAGCTACAGCCGTTGAAGCAATTTCCGCAGGGAAACGGGCTGCGATCTCCATCGACCTCTATGTGAGGGGGAAGCCAGTGCCCACCACGGAAGCCCCAAAGGCTCATGAGACAGCGTCTCTGCCTCAACGGCTCATTGATAGGACTAAGACCTTTGCGCGGTCCCGAAAAGCCAGCATCAGTGTGGATCAGCGCCTCAAAGGCTTCGACGAGGTCGACCTTGTTTTTTCTGAGGAAGCTGCGACAAAGGAAGCCTTAAGGTGTCTTCACTGTTATCTTGGGGCGAAAGTCGATACGGAGAAGTGTGTTTCGTGTCTCACTTGTGTTCGCGTTTGCCCGCTCGGGATACCTACTACCAGCAAGATGGGAGAGATCACCATCGATGCTTATTTATGCCAGGCATGTGGTGTCTGTGTCCTTGAGTGCCCGGTCCGAGCTATTGACATCAACCTCGGCTCCCGAGGCGAGATTGCCCAACACATAGAAGAGGCGATCAGCAGTTCAAAACAGCCGGGGCCGGCGATTGTCGGGTTTTTCGATTTGCACGGAAACTTCGCTTCCAAGGATGTGGAAAGCCTTGCACAAGATTATCCCAATATTCTCCCGTTGATGGTTTTTGGATTACGAAGGCTCGACACATCCGACATCCTGAAAGCCTTTGAGTATGGGGCTGATGGCGTGTTTCTTGCCGCATGCCAGCCTGATAGAGATCCGTTTCCAAAGGAAACAGAGCGGGTTAAGCAGCGTGCAGCCCATGCCAGGACCCTGCTTGAAGCATTAGGCATAGACGGAGGGCGCCTTGAGATTTTCGATATGCCACAGGAAGGACTTGTTGAAAAGGAATCGGTTGCGGAGATGATTCAGAGACTGGGCAATTCGGGCCAAGCCCGCTCAGCCTAAAGGAACAGGTATATGATCACATTAGAAGAGAAGAAACTTGAAGAGATTGAGAAGATGACCAAAAGCTGCGGCCGCCTTCTGGTGCTGGGTTGCGAGACGTGTGCTGCCATGTCTTTTGCTGGTGGACAGCGGCAGGTTGCAGAACTTGCCTCTGCGATACGCGTTGGGAGAAAGCAATCAGAAGACCAAGGCGAGGTCGTGGAAGATTCCATCGCCCGGCAGTGTGAACCTGAGTTTGTTGATTTGATCGGAGACAAGGTGGCTGAATGCGATGCTGTACTTTCTTTGGCATGTGGCGCCGGAGTCCAGCTCTTGGCCGAACGCTTCCCTGATAAGGTGGTCTTGCCAGGGTGTAATACGAGTTTTTTGGGTGTAACCGAGGAATTGGGGGTATGGTCAGAACGCTGTGCTGGCTGCGGAAACTGCATACTAGACAAGACGGCCGGTCTGTGCCCCATTGCCAGGTGTTCCAAACAACTTCTCAATGGCCCATGCGGCGGATCAATGAATGGGAAATGCGAGATAAGTAAAGAGGTCGATTGCGTCTGGCAAATGATCATTGATCGCCTAACACGTCTAAATCGGCTGGAGATGCTGGAAGAGATTTTTCCAGTGAAAGACTGGACGCCGGCTGGACATGGGGGGCCCAGAAAGATGGTCAGAGAGGATCTCAAAACATGAAGTCTGGAAGTAATTTGGAAAGGATTTTGGAAAGCGGCCAGTTCGCTGTGACAGCTGAAGCAGGGCCTCCAAAAGGAACTTCGCCCAAAGTCATCCAAAGAAAAGGGGAACTGCTTAAGCTTTGCTGCGATGCTTTGAATGTGACAGACAACCAGACCGCTATTGTGAGAATGTCGAGTATTAGCGGCTGCATTCTGTTAAAAGAGCAAGGCGTCGAACCGGTCCTGCAGATGGTCGTCAGGGATCGCAACCGTCTTGGTTTGCAGAGTGACCTCCTGGGAGCAGCGGCTTTGGGGATTCGCAATGTGCTTTGCCTTTCCGGCGATCATCAGAGGTTCGGCAACCATCCAACGGCCAAAGGGGTCTACGATATTGATTCCATCCAGTTTATCCAGATGGTCAAAACCATGCGTGATGAACACCAGTTCATCAATGGTGAAGAGATCTCGGGTGATGCCCCGTTCTTTATCGGAGCGGCAGCCAACCCCTTTGCTGATCCGTTTGAGTTTAGGGTTACCCGGTTGGCCAAGAAGGTGAACGCTGGCGCGGATTTCATTCAGACCCAGGGTATCTTCGACGTACCCAAGTTTGTCAGATGGATGGAGATGGTCAGAGACAGAGGACTTCACCAGAAGACGCATATCGTTGCAGGACTGATACCAATGAAGTCCGTTGGTATGGCGCGGTACATGCGCAACAATGTTCCCGGTTTGAGCGTGCCCAAAGAGCTTGTTGACCGGATGGCTGATTCCAAGGATCCCAAAGAAGAAGGCGTGAAGATCTGTGTTGAGGCCATTGGGCAGCTCACGGAGGTCGAAGGCGTACACGGCGTGCATATCATGGCGGTGGCCTGGGAGGATATCGTCCCTCGTATTGTGGAGGAGGCGGGTTTGATGCCCAGACCGGTCATCTGAGCTATCATTCCTAAAGTCGCAAATCGTGTGAGCGAGAACCGGTTTTTTTGCTGGTAGGAACAGGAAAACGTGAGAGGAAAGTTGTCTTTTTCTCGGATACCCGTTTTAGCACGGCAAGTCGCGAAAAACCATTTCCGAATAACGAAGCACAAAGGGGGGGTGCAGCGTGGAAACAAGTGCCAAGATCTTGGTCGTGGATGATGACCCGGACATGCGCGATGCTTTGGAGATGATATTGGAGTCTGGCGGATACAGGGTGGTCATGGCCGAGGATGGTGAACAGTGTTTAGCAAAGCTGAAAGAAGAGAAGCCCGACTTACTCATCCTCGATCTCCTCATGCCGAGAATGGACGGTTTTGAAGTGTGCAAGGCCCTGAAAGATCCTCGATACGCCAAATATGGCAACATGCCGATCATCATACTCAGCTCAGTTCAGGAGGGGGTCAGCCAACGCCGGTATGAACTGGAAACAGGCGTGCAGATGGACGTGGACGATTACGTAGAAAAACCCATTGAGAGCAGTGTCTTGCTGGAAAGGGTCGGCAAGATTATGAGTAGAATAGGAAAGCAAAAGTAAGGAATTATAGGTGTAGCCATGAAAAAGGTACTACTGGTAGACGACGATGTCGATTTCTGTGAGGCAACAAAGCTCCTTTTGGAGAGCAAGGACTTCGAGGTTGTTTTGGCCTATGGAGGAAGGGAAGGGCTCGAGAAGATTCGGGCTGAGAAACCCGACCTGGTTATCCTGGACGTGATGATGCCCGAGATGAACGGATACGACGTCTGTGTTGTCCTTAAGGCAGATCCGGAGTTGAAGAAGATTCCCACCATTCTTCTCACGGCTGTGGACCAGGAAATATTCAGAACGCACTACACGCAGCATATGGGTCTCATGACCGAAGCGGACGATTATATTGCCAAGCCGGTCGAATCGACAGAACTGGTCAAACGGGTCGAGGAGTTGCTCAACAAGGATTAGCCGAAAAATGTTGATAAAGCCCAGCATAAACATATTGGTGGTCGAAAATGACATCACCATTTTGCAGAAGTGCCGGGAACTTCTCCTAAACGAAGGACACAGAGTCCGCACAGCAGAGTCTGTTCAAGAGGCCCTGAATATCGTGCAGAAGCATCCGGGAGATGTGGACATTATGCTTCTCTCCCTTGAGCTTCCCGGTTGGGGTGGCATGACCCTTATCAATATCCTGCAAAAAACCAGGAGTGAAATTCTCATCATGACCATGTCGGCCAACTGCGGTGAGGAGGCGATAGAGGCAATCCACGCCGGAGCCTATGATTGCATCCGTAAGACCTTTACGACGGATCGCTTCTGGACAAAGATGAATAGGGCCATAGAGGCCTTCAGGCTCAGGCGTCAGCTGGAGATTCTCACACGGCAAAGACAGGCCGCCTTAACCAGGGTGCAGCAGGATGGACAGACACTCCTGTCAGTCCTGAACAGCTTCACGGATGCCCTTTTGGTCACCGATTGGCAGACAAACATTGTCTTGTTCAACGAGCGTGCTGCCGGTCTGTTTAACCTGACTGAGGAAAAAGCGGTTGGGCGCCCGGTCTCTAGCTGCATCGAATCGGATGAGCTATTGTCGTTCTTTATACGTGCCATGAAAGCAGACAGTGATCTTGCGACCTTGATGTCGGGGGAAGAACCTGTCGTCAAGACGGGAGACAAGACGCTTCGAGTTCACGTTGACCCTGTCAAGAATAAGGCGGGAGCCGTTATCGGCGCCGTGGCCTTGTTTCACGATGTTACAAGGGTTGATGCCATGGATCAGCTAAGAGCCGATTTTCTCTCCATGGTGTCCCACGAACTCAAGTCGCCTCTCAGTTCCCTACTGATGCAGATCTCCGTCGTCCTTGACGGGCTGGCCGGGGAACTCAGTCCCAAGCAGACGGACCTGCTGGGCAAGGCCAAGGAAAAGACGAAAGGGATGATCACTCTCGTCAATGACATTCTCGACTACCGTCGTATCCAAGAGGGAAAGTCGATCCAGAAAGCCGAAGCCTTGAATCTAGCGGAAATCCTGCAGCGGACTGTTGACCTCATGCAAATGTCAGCTGACGAAAAGGGCATAAGCATGACATGCGAAATAGCGGAAGGACTGCCGTCGTTCAATGGTGATAGGGGCGGCATGGAGGCGATCTTTGTCAACCTGATCAGCAATGCCATCAAGTACACTCCCAAGGGAGGAATGGTAAATGTGAGCCTGAAAAAAGTTGGAAAAGATGTCCAGTTCAAGGTGACGGATACCGGGATAGGGATTCCAGAGGGGGATATTGACCAGATCTTTGAGAAATTCTATCGGATCAAAACGGATGAAACGAGAAGTATATCAGGCTCAGGGCTTGGGTTGTCCATAGTCAAGGGAATTGCTGAGGCCCATAATAGTTCAATCCACGTGGAAAGCGAGGTGGGAAAAGGGACAACTTTCGTCGTCTCAATGCCCGTGGATTAATAGACTTTTGGAGGTGCAAGATGATCATTGCCGAACAGAAAGAATTAACAGAGATACAGGGCATGGTTGCCCCATATCGTAAGATCCTTCTGGTCGGATGTGGAACCTGCGTGGCATTTTGCTCTGCTGGTGGACCTAAGGAGGTGGATAAACTTGCAGATGCACTCCTTGCGGAGAATAAGGACTTAATCATAGAGAAGACTACGACCCCGCGACAGTGCGCCGAGAAGTTTATCGACCGTTTGGAGAGCAAGATCGGTGACTGTGAAGCTATTCTTTCCACGGCCTGTGGCAACGGCGTCCAGGCTGTCGCCAGTCGGTTTAGAGACAAGCCTGTTTTGCCTGCGTTGAACACACAGTTCATAGGAGTCGAACAGGAACCCGGTATTTGGACCGAGAACTGCATGGCCTGCGGCGACTGTATTTTGTGGCGGACCGGCGGCGTGTGTCCTGTGACCCGATGTGCGAAGAGCCTGCTGAATGGGGCGTGCGGCGGTGCATCTGAGGGAAACTGTGAAGTTTCCAAGGACCGTCTTTGTGCCTGGCAGGAGATATACCACGCCCTGAAACGTTTAAACCAGCTCCATTATCTGAAGCAGGAACCGCAGGTGAAGGAATGGCCTATTCACCCCGGCAAAGTGGTGAGAGAAGATCTGCGGGAAGGGGAGGCCACAACAGGGGATTGAACATTGCTGATTGACGATTGAATATTTAAGTCACGACAGCTACCTTTTTGAAATAGTCAATCTTCAATCGAAAATCGTCACTTTTTAGAGGTGTCGCTATGAGTTTAAGAGAAGCCTTGGAATCAGGGAAATTCGTGGTCACCGCCGAGGTGGCACCCGGGAAAGGAACCGACGTAGAGCATTTGCTGGAAGATGCGGCCGTCATCAAGGATCGTGTTGACGCCGTGAACGTCACGGACTTGCAGAGCTCTGTCATGCGCCTCGGTTCCATGGCCTTTTCCCATTTTCTCACGGAGATGGGGATAGACCCTGTCTACCAGGTGACTTGCAGAGATCGAAATTGCCTTGCCCTGCAGTCCGACTTGCTCAGTGCTTGGGCCCTTGGGATTAAAAATGTCCTTGCCCTGACCGGAGACCATCCTGTCCTGGGCGATCACCCCAAGGCCAGACCGATTTTCGAGCTTGACTCTGTCTCGCTTCTGGACGTCATTGGCAAGCTAAATTCCGGCGTTGACATGGTTGGAAATGAACTGAAAGGGTCTCCCGACTTTCTCACAGGAGCCGTCGTAAATCCAGGAGCTGACAATGAGGCTGC